>JBBQPB010000121.1:0-6668 GCA_038331435.1 Thermomicrobiales bacterium
ATCCGCCGCGTCGATAATTGTTACCGAATGCTTCCCGAGTACTTCCAGGCACCCGTCACTGGTGAAGATGGCCGCGGTGTCTTCGTCGACGCCGACACCGAGCAAAATCGGATTCGAGGCAACCATCATCATCAAACGACCCAGCCGGTCGCGCTGGCGGAAGTGCTGGTCGATGATCGCGCCGGTTACCAGGCCGAAGCCCGCGACCATCTGCGCCATGCGCATTTTCGGGCTGTTGCCGCTGGAACCAAAGGCAACCATGTGAGACGAGAGGATCGACGCCCCCGCGCTCGTTCCAGCCACGACCGCGGATTGCTGGTTGCGCTCGAGGATGGCGCTCATCGCACGGGTGCCCCCCATGATGGCCGCCAGTCTCATCTGATTGCCGCCGGTCATGAAAATTCCGGTAGCTTGCCGAATCAATCCCACGACGTGTTCTGAGTTCGCGTCTGGCCGATCATCGATGACGGCAATGTCGACCTGAGCGACACCCATGCCAAGAAAAAGCGCCTTGTAACGCTCACCTGCTGATTCGATCGAGGATGCTGTGGGAATGACAACGATACGCGCGTCAGGTCCGCCAGAGAGTTCGGCGAACTTCGACAGGATGACTCGATCGCGAAACTTGTCTTCCGCACCACCGATAGCCATCACTGGCCCCTGTTGGGGCCGACCGTTGCTGGTTGGGATCGCAAGATCCCCGGATTTTCCGCTTGAAGAAACCATCATTGCACGCTCGATCTGGCACGAAGGTCGAGTGGGGGAGTGGCGCCAGCCCTGGACTGGAAGTGCATTGCTACCATTCCAATCGCCACTTTGGACCTCAACCGAACGCGTCGAGCGGGGTCACCCCAGCACCGCTCAGTACAAGGATAACGCGTCATCATCGGCCGATGATTTGGCTGGCCACCTTTTCGAGTAGCGGGAACTGGTCGGGATTGGGCGAATCGACAATGAACTCGCGAATTCCTGCTTCCATGTAAACGCCGACCATCTCTTCGAACGCGTCGACCGAACTCCAAATGTCGATCGGCATAAGCGCGGACCAGACATAAAGCGAACGGGTGATCGAAGCCGGGTCGCGGCCGATGGCCATACAATGCTCGTCCAGAATGGCATTCCGTTGGGCGATTTCCTCGGGTTTGCCATGCGAGTTCCACCGGTCTGCGTACTCAGCCACGATGCGCAGCATTTGTCGGCCATGCGCTCCCAACGTCAACGGTGGGCGCGGTTTTTGCACCGGAGCCGGCCGTGCTGGGGCATGATTCAACTGGTAATACGTTCCGTCGAATGAGGTAATTTCTTCACGCAGCATCGAATCGATGATCTGCACCGCCTCACGAAAACGCCCGACCAGCTCGGGGGGCTCGGGGAAAGGGATTCCGAACCATTCGTGCTCGGGAGCGAACCACCCTGCGCCGAGACCAACTTCCAGGCGCCCTCCAGATATGTGATCGACGGTTGCCGCCATTTTCGCCACCAGCGCGGGGTGACGGAAGGTGTTCGATGTGACGAGTACGCCCAACCGCGCGGTCGATGTTTCGGCCGCCAGAGCGGCGAGCAACGTCCATCCTTCGAAATAGTTGCCTTCGGGGCGGCTTGGTTGCTGAAAGTGATCGCAGTCCCAGAGGGATTCGAAACCCAGAGATTCGAAGTAGCGCCAGCGGTCCCGATGCTCTTCCCAGGACAGATTCTGATCGGTGCAGAGTCCAAACGTAACGTCTCGCACAGGTGATCACCCCCTCGTTTGCAGCTTTGCGCTTGTCGCACGCGGTATTCTAGTTCGGACGAGAGCAGCTAAACGTTCTACCCAACCGCATCCGTCACAGAACGGGCGACTTCACTATGACTCATCCATTTCTCGAGCGTTTACAACAGGGTCCCATCATCAGTGACGGGGCGATGGGAACGATGCTCTATTCGAGTGGCGCGCCGCTTGACTCCGCGTTCGACGTATTAAACCTGTCGAATCCAGAATTGGTGGCATCGGTCCATCGCGCGTACATCGCGGCGGGCGCCGAGATTATCGAAACCAACTCCTATGGCGCCAATCGTTTCAAGCTGGAGCAGCTCGGACTCACCGGCAAGGTGCGTCAGCTCAATCGTGTTGCGGCAAAGATCGCCCGCGAGCAGCGCGAGGTCTCCGGAAGGGCCGTGTTCATCGCCGGATCAGTCGGCCCGACATTGAAGCGATTGCCGCCCATTGGTACCGCTGACGCCCCGAAGGTGAGGGCCGCTTTCCTCGAGCAAATCGAAGCGCTGCTCGAAGGCGGTGTCGATTTACTCACTATCGAAACAATTCCCGACCTGGCCGAGATGCGCGAGGCGCTTTCGGCGGCCCGAGCGTGCAGCGATCTGCCTGTCATTGCCATGCTTACCTTCGCCGAAGACGGGAAGACGGTTTCCGGCAACGAACCGGCTGCAGTTGTCGACATGCTGCTCGAGCATCGGGTCGATGTCATCGGCGCCAATTGCTCGGTCGGTCCACAGCGACTTTTGCAGGTGCTGGATTCCTTCTCCAACGAACTGAGCCGCCTCGGGGTCGAACTGCCGCTGGCCTGCATACCAAATGCCGGGTGGCCCACGCAGCATGGCGGGCGCGTCATTTATCCAAGCTCACCTGACTATTTTGGCGACTTCGCGGTTCGTGCTGCCGATGCCGGCATCACGGTTATTGGTGGCTGCTGCGGGACCACTCCCGCGCACATCCAGGCGATGGCGCTGTCGATTGCCGATCGGGCCAGTGGAACCGTCACCCAGCGCTCTCCGTCTCTGCCTGAGCTGATCACTACGGATGTGGCTGTTCCGTTGCCAGGAATCGGGTTGCATCAGCCAGATGGCTTTCGCTCGCAGCTCGGCCGAAAGTTTCTGGTGGCGGTCGAGATCGACCCTCCAAAGGGACTCAATCCCGAGAAAGCAATTGCCGGCGGCGAGCTGCTCAAGCGGGTCGGAGTCGACGCGATCAATGTCGCGGACTCTCCCATGGCGCGCGTGCGCATGAGCGCCCTCACCCTCTGCATGATGATTCAGCATCAGGTTGACATCGAAACCATCGTGCACTTCACGACCCGCGATCGCTCGCTGATGGGAATCCAATCCGAACTCCTGGGTGCTCACGCAGCGGGGGTACGGACCGTGCTTGCGCTCACCGGAGATCCGCCAACACTCGGGGGGTATCCCGGTACGACCGGAGTCTATGACACCGATTCGATCGGCCTCATCAAGCTGCTAACCAATATGAACAATGGCATGGACGCGGTGGGATCGCCGATCGGGAGCTCTGCCGACTTCTGTATTGGTTGCGCAGTCGATCCGACGCGAGACGACCTGGCGCTCGAGGCAGAACGGCTCCATGCAAAGCTCAATGCCGGCGCGCACTTTGTGATGACTCAGCCGATCTTCGATGCGAATGTCTGGCTGGGATTCCTTCAGTACTTTGGGGGATCTATTCCCGTTCCACTTATGATCGGCATTTTGCCACTGCAGTCCGCCAAGCACGCCGACTTCTTGCACAATGAGGTTCCAGGCATCACGTTGACCCCGGATGCGTTGCGACGTATGCGTGCCGCCGGACCTGACGGGCGCAAGGAAGGGGTCAAGATGGCGCAGGAGCTCTTGCTCGACTTGCTGCCCATTGCGCAAGGCGTTTATCTCATGCCGTCGTTCGGGCGTTACGAAGTAGCCGCAGAGGTACTCGACGTGCTGGAAGCGGTGCGTGACAGAGATGCAGATTTCGTCTCGGCTGGCTAGGACGGTCGATTCCACCCGGCAAACATGGTAAACTCGCCCGGCTACGACCGCTGAGAGGTCGTTCTTTTTGTGTCTTTATTCCGCTTATTTGCGGTTCGATGGGATTGGCCCCGCCCGGTTTGGGTCATTACAGTCAGGAAGCAATCACATGGCCGTGCAGTTGATTCAGGCGCTCGAGCAAGAGCAGCTCAAAGCGTTCATCCCGCAGTTCGGACCCGGTGATACCGTTCGCGTCCACGCGAAGGTCGTCGAAGGTACCCGGGAGCGCATCCAGGTCTTCGAAGGTGTGGTCATCCGACGTCGTTCGGGTGGAGTCAACGAGAACTTCACCGTTCGTCGGATTGCCTCTCATAGCGTCGGCGTTGAGCGAACGTTCCTGATCCATTCGCCGCGCATCGAAAAGATTGAGGTCGTGCGCAACGGTCTGGTTCGCCGCGCCAAGCTCTATTACTTGCGTGATCTCACCGGGAAAGCTGCCCGCATCAAGGAACGCCGTCGTCCGAACCGCATCATTGTCCCGCCTGTGGTTGCCATGGTCGATCCTCTTCTGGTCGAGGAAACGCCAACAGAAGATACGAATCTGGTCGCGACCGCAGTGGACGAGGGCGTAATGTCCGAGGAGAGTGCGGAAATGGTCGATCCAGTGGTGCTTGCGGCCGAAAATGCCGAGGCAGCTGGCGAGACAGTCGGAGAGGACGAGGCGAAAGCATAGTCTTCCGCACGAACAACGTAGAATCGCGGGGGTGGAACGTTCCACGCCCGATTTTTTTTGTTTCAAGGGCGGACATCGTGACAGTCAGCCGGTTTCATTGGGAGCGCGCGTTCTGGCGCGATGGCTATGAACTCGTCGCCGGTGTCGATGAAGTCGGCCGAGGCGCGCTGGCGGGTCCGCTCGTGGCAGCAGCCGTGATATTCGAGCGCTCGACTCTTGAGCGACGTTCGATACGCGAGCAAGTCGAGCGGCAGGTACGCGACTCGAAACTGATGACGCGCGATTCCCGCGAGCGATCATTGACGCTTATCGAAGCGTGCGCGGCCGCAATCGGGATCGGAATAGTTGAATGTGGCGAGCTCGACGAGGTTGGGATGACAGTTGCAAATCGTCTCGCAATGGAACGAGCGGTGCTCGGACTCGATTCGGAACCGGAAGTCTTGTTACTGGATGCATTCGTCACCGATCTGGAGATGCCACAGGTCGGCTTGATCGATGGCGATGCGCTTTGCCTCTCGATTGCGGCGGCTTCGATCGTGGCAAAGGTCACTCGCGACCGGTTGATGCTCGAACTCCATGAGATCGATTGTCGGTATGGATTCAATCAGCACGTGGGTTACGGTACCAAGTCCCATCTAAGGGCGCTGTGTGAGCATGGGCCCGCTTCGTTTCATCGTCAATCGTTCCGCCCGGTGCGCGAATGCCTGAACCTCGGGTAGCGCCGAAACACCTGCTCCTAGGATGCGCAGGCGAGAAGTTGGCGGTCGCTGAGCTTACCCGGCGCGGACTCTCGTTGATCGAGACGAATTGGCGGTGTCAGTCAGGTGAGCTGGATGCGGTGATGCGCGATGGAGAGGAGCTTGTCTTCGTCGAGGTCAAAACCCGGGTAGGGTCCTCACATGGATCGGCGGAAGAAGCTATGAGCGCTGCCAAAGCGCGCAAGCTGTCGATCGCGGCGGAGTGGTATCTTGCCGAGCATCACGAGCTTGGCGATCCGATCTGGCGTATCGACCTGGTGGCGATCACGCTCGACCGGAACGGCAACGTCGTCCGCTTTACCCATATCCCGAATGCCGCGCTGATTGAGTAAACGACGGTCGTTCTCCCGTATCATGCCGCGATGACAATCAGCGATTCGGTCCAACAACATCGAGAAGCTGCGAAAGACTCCCTTTCGATTGGCGTATTAACGGTCAGCGACACCCGGACACTGACAGACGACAGTGGAGGGGACCTGATTGTCGAGCTCTTGGAAGCTGCCGGCCATACTGTGGCGGCCCGGGTGATCATCGAAGACGAGCGTGACCGGATCGTCAGCTCTCTGCTGGATCTGGTCAGCAATCCGAACGTGGATGCTGTCATCTCGACGGGAGGCACCGGTATCGCTCGTCGGGACGTCACCTACGATGCGGTGAGCTCGATTGTCGATCGGCAGATCTACGGATTTGGCGAGCTTTTTCGCATGTTAAGTTTTGAAGAGATAGGCTCAGCCGCCATGCTTTCCCGCGCGACCGCAGGCACCATCGGGTCGACCGCAATTTTTGCGGTGCCGGGATCGCGCAATGCAATACGGCTCGCGATGGAGCGGTTGATCCTTCCCGAAATTGCTCATGTCGTCTATGAGATCCGAAAGTAAGAGGTTGTGAGCGAATCTACCCAAACGACACGAAAGCCTTCCATTCTCAAAGGATTCCGGGATTACCTGCCTGAGCAGATGATCCTGCGCCAGGAGATCATCAGACGATTTCGGGACGTCTTCGAACGGCACGGTTTCGATCCGCTCGATACACCGGCCATCGAATACATCGAAGTACTCACTGGCAAGGCGGGCGAGAACGAGAAATTAATGTACGCCTTCGAGGATCACGGTGGACGACGGGTCGGTTTGCGATACGACCTGACAGTGCCATTGGCGCGCGTTGTCGCCATGCACCAATCGGAAATCGTTTTCCCATTCAAGCGCTATCACATTGCTCCGGTCTGGCGTGCCGATCGGCCGCAACGGGGGCGATTCCGCGAGTTCTGGCAATGCGATGCTGACATAGCCGGTGTCAACTCGATGACTGCCGATGCTGAGATCATCTCCGTGCTGACCGATGGTCTCTCAGCGGTGGGGCTGGAAAACTCAACGGTGCAAATAAGCCACCGGCGCATTCTGGAGCGCATTGCGGTGGCCGCTGGTATTCCAGAAACCCAAGCAGCCACT
>JBBQPB010000122.1:0-6592 GCA_038331435.1 Thermomicrobiales bacterium
GTCGAGGAACCGGTGTTGGAAGCGAAGGAGGCAAATCATCTCGTAGCGTGCCACTACGCCTAGGACTGCAGACAACACCTTGGCGAGGCACGAAACTGCCGGCGACTGGGAAGCTGACGCAACTTTTGCTAGAATCGCTTATCTAGGCGGAAACGATCAATAAGGTCTTACTGATTTACGTCGGCGGCGCATGTGCCGGTGACGGTTACGGTAGGTTCAGGAGGATTCCGAATGACCGAACACTCTCAGCTCGATGCGCAGCTGTCCCAGATTCGGACAGATGTGTTGAGCGGCAAGATGAGCCGGCGTGCCGCGCTCAAGGCCGCAGGAGCGGCCGCAGCGGTCGCCACCCTGGCCGCCAAGGGCATTACATCGGTTGGTGCGCAGGATGCCACCCCGGCTGCTGGTAGCGAAGACGTCGTGCAGACGTTCTACCAGCGCGGCTACACAATTAATCCAACGTCGTTCGACTTCAACGCAAATCTCTATTGCAACGGCGATACCAATGCCTTCGAGGGCGTCCTGACGTTCGACGCTGATTTGAACCCGGCGCCAGGTTGGGCCGAGACCTGGGAGTCCAACGAGGACGCCTCGGTGTGGACCTTCCAAATTCGCCCGAACAACACCGGGTGGTCAGATGGCACACCAGTCACGGCGCAAGATTTCGTCTATTCATGGACTCGACAGCTCAAGCCGGAAACGGCGGCCCCGTACGCGAGCTTTTTCTTCGACGTCAAGAATGCCGAAGCCTTCAACACCGGCGCCGATGGCGTAACGGCCGAGGATCTCGGCCTGAAAGCGATCGACGACTGGACCCTCGAGGTAACGTGCGAAGGACCGCGCGGCGGGTTCCCATTGAAGACAGCCTACGCAGCGGCCTGGCCGGCGCCGCAGTGGGCCGTCGAACAGTATGGTGAGCTCGAGTGGGCACTCGGAGACGTCCCATTGGTCTCCAACGGGCCGTTCAACCTGGTCAATCTCGAACCAGACGTCAAGTGGTCGATGACTCGCAACGAAGGCTTCTGGGACGCCGAGAGCATCCAGATCGACAATTACACGGTGCCCATCTATCCGAGCGCGAACCAGATGCTCCTCTTCGAAAGTGGCTCTGGAGATCAGCAGCTTGACTGGGCGATCCTCCCAGGCGCGGACTATCTCCGCTACCTCGAGGATCCGGAAAAAGCGACCACGATGAACCCGTACGTCTATCCGGGCATCTGGATGTTGCTGCCGTCGAACGGCCAACCGCCATTCGATCAGATCGAGGTCCGCAAGGCGGTCAGCCATGCGATCGACCGCGATCGCCTCGTTACCGTCACCAACGGTCTCGTCGCGACAGCCTACTGCATGGTTCCGCAGGGCGTCTTCGGCTTCCTGGACGATCCGGCGCTGCTGGGTCTCCAGGGCTTCGATCCCGAGCTCGCGATGACGTCGCTCGTTGGCACTGACTTCGAGGGCGGCCAGAACTGGCCCGAAATCACTATGTGGATGCGCGCCGAGGAAGAGCAGTACAACGCCGACGTCATGGCCAACGACATCGTCGACCAGCTCAAGCAGAACCTGGGTATGGATGTCAGTATCCAGCCAGTGCCGCAATCGAACTTCTCCGAGCAGCTGTTCGACAACACCTGGCAACTCGTCTTTATCCGCTGGTGGTACGACTATCCGGATCCGGACAACGGCTACGGCGACATGTTCTTCAGCCGAAAGGCATCGGGCAAGCGCCAGGCGTGGTCGAATGAGCAGTTCGACGATCTGGTCATTCAGGGCAAGGAAGCCCCCACTCCGGACGAGCGGTTGGCGATCTACCTGCAGGCCGAGACCATCATCCAGGAGGACGTCGGATACATGCCGCTCGTCTTCCGTTTGGACCAGAACGTGTTCAAGCCATGGGTCCAGAACGTGTCGGTGAACTCGTATGGCCAAAAGGTTCCAGATGGCAACATCTACGTCAACATGCTTCGCCGCGTGACGACGGATACGCGCCCGGCCGAGTAACCGCAAGCTTCACTGATAGCGTGGCTATCGAGACGCCGGGATGGCGGAGGGCCATCCCGGCGTTCTTTTCTGTACGCTTCGTGTTTCGGCCAATCCGAGCCGATGACGAACACGTCTGGCAAGGTCGCCAGGCAACAGGAGCACGAGCATGGCCCCAAATCACCCATCCTATCTCTGGTACAACGGCGCGATGACGCCCTGGGACGACGCAACCGTGCATGTCTCGGAAATGGGTTGGTCCACCATCGGCGCGGTATTCGAAGGCATACGAGGCTATTGGAACGAGGATCATCAGGAGCTCTATATCTATCGCCTGCGTGAGCACATGGAGCGTCTGAAGCGCTCGATGAAGCTCGTCCACCTCGATCTGGACTACTCCGTTGACGAGCTCATCGACGTGACGCTCGAGCTCGGCCGACTCAATGAATGCCAGCACGACACCTATTTCTTCCCGTTGGCGTACACCGCTGATTCATATTTCACTCGGTACGACAGCATGGATGTCAAAACTGCGCTGCAAATCATCACGCGACCGATGCCTTCACATCTCGGCGGTGACAAAGGCATGCATGCCAAGGTCAGCTCGTGGCGCAGGATCTCGGAGGATGTCATGCCGCCGCGGGTCAAGAACATCTCCAATTACCGCAACGGCCAAATTGCGCGGCAGGAAGTCGCGCTAGATGGCTACGACACTGCCATCATTCTCAACTCCTATGGCAAGGTTGCGGAGGCGCCTGGCGCTTGCGTCATGTTCGTGAGAGACGGAGTGCTCGTCACACCCGATCTTACGTCCGGCATCCTGGAAAGCATCACGCGCGACGCGTTGCTCGTGCTGGCCCGCGAGCAGCTCGGTATGCCGGTGGAGGAGCGAGTCGTCGACCGCACTGAGCTCTACGTGGCTGACGAAGTCTTCCTTTGCGGTACAGCCGCGGAAATTTCACCCATCGTCAGTGTCGACAAGTATGCAGTCGGCGATGGGGCGATCGGGCCGTTCACGCGTGAGCTCGAGCGAGTGTTCGAAGCCTCGTTGCGAGCGAGTGACTCGAACTACGAGCATTGGCGCACGCCGGTTGGTCTGGGCGCCCGTGTGCCTGCCTAACCTGTTTTGAGCGAGAGATGAAAAACGGTCGGTCTCATATGGGGGACCGACCGTTTTCGTGCGGATGCAGCTCGGGATTTATTCGTCCGAATGTGTCGCGCTCCCGCGAATCGCTTCGACTTCGATTTCGATACGCATTCCGGGATCGATCAACGCCGACACTCCGACCAACGTGCCAGCGGGCCGGACTCCGGCGAAATACTCGCCCAGCAAGGGAACCACTGCGCTGCTGTCCTCGATGTTCGTGAGAAAGACTCGATAACGCACGACATCGCCGATCGAAGCACCAGCCTCGTGCAACGCGTTCACGATGGTGCTCATTGCCTCACGTGTTTGCGCCACGACATCGTCCGGCCCAACCAGCTTGCCATCCTTCATGGCAGTTGTCCCTGCCACAAAAACGTGGTCGTCAACCCGCACGGCCCGTGAGTAACCGCCTTTGGCTTCCCATGGGCCACCGGAAGAGATGAGCTGTCGATTCATTCCGAGTCACTCCATGTATGGATCAGGGCACAGCTTCTGCCGGGGTTGTCACCGATCTTGATCCCAACGCTTGAACGCACTGTAAACGTTGACAGCCTCGAGGATGCCGGTAGGTTGCAGCGATCCATATCCTGGGGAGCGCACCATGTGCGTCGAGATATCAGGGGTGGCCGCTCCGTGCTTTGACGCTCCATCCAGCTACTCGGGCTCAATATTCGCGAGCTCCAGCTCCCATTGGACGCCATAGGGTCGTTTGCCGTAGTCAAAAAGGTAGTTGGCGAAGTCGGCGCGTGCTGGGTCAGTGATGCCTCGGTCTGCCTCTTTGACCTCAGAGAATTGGAACATGAAGGTCACGTCGCCGTTCCGGTAAAAGAAGTAGAGACTCCAGCGCTCATCGCGCTCCAACATGGTGAAATCGCTGATCAATCGATCGCGGTTGCGCTGGAGGTGCGCATAGGCGGCGGCCAAATCGTCGACCACGAAACCGAGGTGATGCCAGCGCGACGCGCCGCCAGTGGAGAGCGGACCTCCCTCGCCAGTATCGAAGAGCATGATTGTGGTTGGTCCCGTGGTCAGCACGGTCAGATGCGGATCATCGCGCATCACGCGCATCTGCACCACATCCCGCAGAAAGTCGCGAGCGCCGGGCCGGTCCTCGACCGAAATCGCGAGATGATCGAAACCAACGTTTCGCCAGGCGCCTTCCACTTCCGGGATAGGCTCGGCCATCGTCAGGATGCGATCGATGCGCAGATGATCGATGAGGTCTCCGAGGAAATTATCGGGATAGAGCTCGCGGCCGTCTTCGCTGCGAAAGATCAGCCGGTGGCCAGCGGTGAAATGGGTTGGCAGGGCGTCATGAAACGCTTCGTGGATGATGGCGCCGCGTCGCATGTAAATCGGGTACTCGACATCGTTCAGGACAAACACGATTTCAGCTGGTTGGTCTGGATTGATGGGGGGCATCGATTGCTACTCCGCGTCTGAAGGACGCCGCGATTTGGAACCGCCAGGTGACGTCAAGCGTACACTCATGCGGGACGGTGCGACTGCCGTTTCCCGTCGTGCTTGTATGCCCAAATCAGGACTTGTTCCGCCATGAATCAATCCCCACACGATCCCCAACTCTGGCGCAGTGCGTGGCGTCGCCGGTTCGCTATACGGCGCGTCATGCTTGTCTCACTTTTACTCGGCGCTTTTCTCGCGGGGGTGGTCACCACTGAGATGGCGGGATTGAGAGAAACGACCGCGTCGAACTCGATCGCCGACCAGCCCGATTTCTCTACACTGCAATCCGTCTGGGATCTGATCCATGATGAGTTCGTCGATCCTGGTGCGATCGCCGATCAGACACTGCTTTTCGGAGCGGCACGGGGCATGGTCGACAGTCTCGGTGATACCGGCCATTCGAGCTTTCTCGATCCGAGCGAAGCCAAAGTCTTCCGGGCAGCACTGGATGGCGAGCTGGTCGGCCTCGGCATCAGCATCGAATATCAGAATCGGGAACCGGTGGTCGTCGCGCCGATCAAGAATTCGCCGGCTGAGAAAGCCGGCATTCAAGCGGGTGACATCATCGCGGAGATCGATGGTATTCCGACGCTGGGAATGGATGACCCCGAAGTCTCGCTTCATCTGCGTGGAGAGGAAGGAGACCCGGTCACCCTTACGATCGACCGTGCATCGGAAGACTCGTTGCTCGAGATCACTGTTGTCAGAGGGCGTGTCGATCTCGACCCGGTCACCTGGGCGATCCTGCCAGGCGGGATGGCGATCGTGCAGCTCCATGAGTTCTCTGCCGGGTCTGGCCAGGAGCTGCGTAAGGCGCTTCAGGAGATCGCTGCCAGCGGAAACACGCAGGGGATCGTCCTCGATCTGCGCAACAACCCAGGCGGGTACGTTTCCGAAGCGATCACGGTAGCGAGTCAATTTTTGCCGGAGGGCAAGACGATTTATTTCCAGCAGGAACGGGGCGGACAGGATCAACCGATCGCCACCATTGGCAACGACGGAGCCGCCGTTGACGTGCCGGTCGTGGTGCTGGTCAATCGCGCGTCTGCCTCCGCGGCCGAGATCATCGCCGGGGCTTTGCGGGATAACGGTCGAGCGGTCATAGTCGGTGAGCGAACCTACGGAACGGGGACGGTCGTGTCGACGTTCGAGCTGGACGGAGGGTCCGCGCTGGCGCTTGGCACTTCCTTCTGGAAGACGCCCGATGGCGACCTGGCGTGGAAAGTTGGGCTCATGCCGGACGTTGGGGTACGACAGGCAACCGGAACGGAAATCATCGATATTTCCGATGGTCAGGTGCTGACAAGCACCGAGCTCGCCGCAGCGCAGGACGCCCCGCTCCAGGCTGCCATCAGCACGTTTGACGAAGACTTGTCCGTCGCTGCCTGAGCATGTTGTTATGAACGCATCGAATACGGTCCTGAGGATGCCGAAGATTCACCGTTTCTGATATTTGCATGGTATGGTTTGAGGCGGACGCGTCCAGATTCGCTGGTCGGCTCCCGAGCCTCACCGGCCCGCACGCTGTTGCTTCGAGGGGGGTCAGCGAGCACGATGTTCTCTGTCGAAAGTTGGCCGCAACCTGTGGCCCGCGCTTGGATCCTTGCGCGTCGCTTTCAAAAGTTCCTGGTGGTCGGAGCGGTTGGGCTTGGTGTAAACCAGGGGGTGCTGTTACTCCTGCACCAGGGCTTCGGCTCGCATCTCGTTCTTGCTTCCACCATCGCCATTCTCATCTCGATGATCGTGACGTTCTTGTTGAACGAGTACTGGACCTGGCACGACCGGGGCGGTGGACCGCTTGTCCATCGCATGGCGATGTACTTTCCGATCAATCTCATCGGTCTGGTCATCAATGTGGTCATACTGAAGACGCTTGTCGCGGAAACCGGAATGAACTACCTGATTGCCAATCTCTTCGGCGCTGGAGCCGCTGCAATTTGGAACTTCTTCCTGAACAATCACTTCACGTGGGGAGATCAGGTCGACTAACGACTTCAATTACCT
>JBBQPB010000123.1:0-6564 GCA_038331435.1 Thermomicrobiales bacterium
ACCGGGAATTTGTTGACGATGACCGACTGGACGCTTTCCGTCCCGCGAGACGCATAGGTCGGACCGAGATCGCCACGGAAAACGTTGGCCAGATAATTGAAGAACTGTGTGTCGACCAACGCATGCCCCAGAGTGATGGGATTGCGTGTTCCGTCATTCCACTCGTCCGCGAGCGACACCGTATCGATCCATGTTGGTTTATCGAGCGAGAATTTGCGGTTCAGCTGTTCGATCGTCGACTGGGGCAGCGGCTTCTCACGGTCCCATGGGCCACCTGGAGCCCGGTACATCAGGAAAAAGGTGACCCCGGCGACCACGATCACAACCGGAATCATCCAGAGAAGACGATTGATGATGAAGCTCAACATGACGCTGCTCGCGAGCGCGCATCGAAGCGCGAATGCAATTGTGAGTTTGGACGAGTGAGCGAAGTATGCACGATGAAGGGACGGAGGTTAGCGCCTCCGTCCCTTCGATCATGTGCAATTTACGACGACGTTTTGTCGATCGTTAGGAGCGACGTGAACTGGCCTGGCCATTCGACGTCGAGCGCCGTGGCGGTATAGCCGGTCACATCCGGGTTGACGAGCACGACATTGGTTCCGTTGTAGAGGAACGGTCCCGGGATGTCGTTCACCAACATCTCACCCGCCTGCTCGTAGAGCGCAAGCCGCTCGTCCTGGTCGGTCAACGTGTCGGCCTGATTCAGGATTGCATCGAGCTCTTCGTTGCAATAGCCGAAGCGCAGAGCGAAGGAGGCGTCACAAGTCCAGTAGACACTGAGCCAGTTCTGCGGATCCGGATAGTCCTGAATCCAGCCGCCAACCAGCAGCATTTGCGGGAAGGTGGTCGGGTCCTTGCGAAGCGCCGTCAGCGCGGTGCCTTCGGTCGGGGCCAAGGTGATATCGACACCCAGAATTTCTTTGTACTGTCCAGCGACCCATTCCGCGCGGGCGGTATTGGCCGAGTCATTGCTGTTGAAGTACATGGTGATTTCCGGAAGCGCCTCGGCACTACCGTAGGACGACTCCGCGAGGGCAGCCTTGGCGGCTTCGGGATCGTACCCGTAAAGATCGCTCTCGATCGAGCCCGGTAGGCCGAGCGGAATCCAGCTCAGGGTAGGGCTGCAGTCGCCGTTGCGGATGATGCCGCAATAGGTGTCGCGGTCGAACGCCTGCGAGAACGCCTGGCGAACCTTGATATCGGTGAACGGCTCCTGGGTCAAGTTGAACGCGAGGTTGTAGCTGGAGGCAACCGCGTATTGGAGCAGGTCAGGCGAGAGCGTGGAATCGGCCGAAACCGCCGGGATCTGCGCGGCATCGACATCGACAATGTCGAGGTCACCGGCGCGGAAGGCTTCGATGGCGATCGCAGACTCACCCTGGTAGACGTATTCGATACCATTCAGGAGGGGCGAGCCACCCCAGTAGTTCGGGTTCGCTTCGAAGGCGATCTGAAGCCCGTCGTCGATGCTGGTAATTTGGAAGGGGCCATTGCCAATTTGGATGGCCGGATCCTTCCACCAATCTTCGGCAGCGCCCGCTATCAGGTCGGCGCGAGTCGGGTAGAAGACCCACAGGCTGGCAACGGTCGCGTAATACGGAGCCGGAGCGCCGAAGTTCAACACGAGGGTCTTTTCGTCCGGTGTGGTGGCGCCCAGAGCCGCCTTGGCGGTGTCATAGGCGGTGGTGTCTGCCGGATCGATTGCGGCAAAGTCGGCGCAGCCGTTGATCTCGAACAAAATCCCCTGGTATTCACCAGCGGTGTTCGGATCGCAAGTTCGCTCGACCGCGTAGCGGAAATTCTCCGACGTGATCGGTGTGCCGTCGCTGTACATCAGCCCATCACGGATGTGAAAGGTCAGTTGCGTAGCGTCTTCGTTGAACTCCCAGCTCTCGGCCGCGGCCGGAACAGTGTTCAGGTCATTGTCCTGACGAGTCAGGCCCTCATAGTTGAGCGCCAGTACGGCGATTTCCGACGAGAATGACGACTTCTGTGGGTCGAGATTCTCAGGAAAAGTTGTTTGATGCACGCGCAGCACCTTCTCGTCCTGCGCGTTCGCCCCATGCGAGAACGCGGCAAAGAAGGACCCCGCCATCAGAACAACAGCCATCAGGCTATACAACCACGCGCTTCTATGCGCAAATCGCTTCACAAAACTCTCCTATCCGAAAACGAAACCGTTTTCTCATTCGTTTGAGTAGGAGCAATTATGACTCAATCTCACGGAAAGTCCAAGAATTTGCTCAGCTAGCTGGTGTTTGGGCACAATGAACCGTACGGTCGAGTCAGAATTTCGCTCGATGAGCCAACCAGCTTTTGTTTTGTCAAGAGGTCTTTTTCCATAGGAAAGCGATTCTCGTTCATGTCACGCTCCCCTTCCTCCGTATCTCGCCGTGCGCTGCTCGCTGGAACGGCTGCGTCATTGGTCGGGGGCTTGCTTCTTCCAGCCAATGCGCTGGCCGAATTTTCGCCGGTTCTGAACTACCCGACTCCCTGGCGTGAGCCTTTGGAATATCTCGCCTACGTACCAACTGCCAGCAAGACCGGTCCCTTCTACCACTACTCCTGCGAATTCGATGCCTCGTGGGCCATTCTCAAGACCTTCGGCATCGACACCACAATGGCCGAGCAACTCCAGCTCATACCGATCGAGGAGCGGCTGGAGCCGTACTACGAGTGGTCCGACGACGGAGTCTCCATCTACGGCGGCGATATCACCTCGTCGTATTCCGGCGACTACACGTCGAACTTCCTTTGCCGCACCACCGGTCCGGTCATGCGCCAGATTTTCCAGCACTACGGCCTGTACACCAAGGTGATCAAGTCCCGGCAGCGAATAAAGAATCACCTCGACCGCGGCCGCCTGATCTGGATCAAGATCACGGTCGATTTTAAGGACTGGACTCCGGCGACATGGATCACGCCGGAAGGCGAGCAAATCCAGGTCGTCCTCAGCAACGACCACGCCATGGTGGTCATCGGTTACAACAACGAGGTCGTCGTCATCCGCGATCTGCTGGGCCCCACTGACACCAACTGGGAGCGGCAATACGAGTTCGAAGTTCCCTGGGACCGCTTTATGGCCTGCTGGGGTGCCCAGGGCAATGACGGCCTCGCTGTCGGTCTGTCGGATTCTTGATCGGCTCTCCAGTAGGCGGAAGTTATGGCAGCGGCGGTCGATTCCGTGCAGCGCACGTCAATGCGTGACCAGCACAGAACAGGCAGCGACGCGCAAGACCTCGCGGGTCGTGCTCCCGGATACGAGATGCCGGATACGGGATTGGCTGAATGCGCCCATAACAATCAGTTGAGCAGATAGGTCGGTGGCGGATTGCACGATGGTCTCCGCCACCCGCCCCGATCTGTGATCGAGGGCGACGGAAACTCCGCTGGCTTCTAGTTGATGAATTACTGCCGCGCCTGGTTCGCTTCGATCACCTCGTTCGCCGACGTGCAGCAACGTCGCCTCGATCCCCGAGAGAAGCCCGGATGTCGAGATAAACCCAACTGCCTCCGCGACATTGCGTCCCCCATCCCACGCAATGACCACCCGCTCGATCGGCTCGAATGTCGCTGCGGCAACCATTACCGGAAAATGGGCGCTGCGCACCACCCCTTCGACAGTCGACCCGAGACGATTCGGATCGCGCGCCGTGGCCTCGCCCCGCTTGCCGACGATCACCATGGCCGTCTCGGCTTGATGCTGCTTCAGGTGATCGGCGATCGTTCCTTGAAAGAGCCGTTCAGAAACGTCGGTCACGCCTTCGCCCCTGACGGTGTTCGCCGCGGAATCTAGCAATCGGTGTCCGTCTTCCAGAATCACCCGATTCCGGATCTCGTCGTGCTCCACGCGATCCTCCAGGACGGTCTCCGGTGCGTCGATAGCGAAGTACCCGCTGAGATCGCGCCCCTCCTCGCTCGCCGGATGCTGGATCGCATGCACCAGTGCGACCGGGAGTTGCAGCTTTGTCGCCGCCCAGGCAGCGTGCCGGCAAACGCTCAGTGCATACTCGGATCGGTCGATGTAAGCCACGATACGCATGGTTGTTCCTCCTGGTGGAGCGCCTAGTGACCCGGGACATACTCGATGGCGTCCGCTTTATCATGCACGGCCAGCCGGTCCACCATGGTCGAGCTAGCCTCGTTCATGCCGATGATGTCGACTGCGGTCCCATCGCGACGGAACTTCAGAACAACCTTATCCAAAGCGGAAACGGCCGAGATGTCCCAAAAGTGTGCTCGCGTCAGGTCGATCACCACCGTTTCGAGCCCTTCCTGAAAGTCGAACGCAGCGACAAATGACTGCGTCGAGGCGAAGAAGACTTGCCCCGAGATGACATAGGTGCGAATCCGGCCATCGTCGGTAATCGAGGACGTAACCTGGAAAAGCTGGCCGATCTTCCAGGCGAAGAAGATCCCGCTCAACAGAACGCCGACCAGCACCCCGTAAGCCAGATTGTGGGTGGCAACCACGACAGCCACGGTCGCCAGCATGACCACGCTCGATGTCTTGGGATACACCCGCAGATTTGCAATCGATCGCCAGCTAAAGGTGCCGATTGACACCATGATCATCACGGCGACCAGCGCCGGCATGGGCATCTTCCCGACAAGATCGCCGAGTACCACAATCAGGATCAGTAAGAACACCCCAGCCGTGAGCGTGGAGAGTCGGCCTCGCCCGCCTGATTTGACGTTGATGACCGACTGGCCAATCATCGCGCAACCGGCCATTCCGCCGAAAAAGCCCGTAACGATATTGGCGATACCTTGACCGGTGCTTTCTCGATTCTTGTTGCTGCCAGTATCAGTAAAGTCATCGATGATGGTCGCAGTCATCAATGACTCGAGCAAACCAACGATTGCCAGCGGAATCACATAGGGCAACAGAATTCCAAGCGTTTCCAGATTCCATGGAATATCAGGGATGAGAAAGGTCGGCAGGGAGGTCGGCAACTCGCCCATGTCGCTCACGGTTCGGACATTCATATCGAAGGCCATCGATATGGCTGTGAGCACAACGATGCAAACGAGAGGCGATGGCAACAATTTCGTGAAGCGTGGCAGGATGTATATGATCGCAAGGCCCGCCAGCACCATCGGATAGGTGACCCAGGGAACCCCTCGCAACTCTGGCAACTGCGCCATGAAAATGAGAATCGCGAGCGCGTTGACGAATCCCGTCATCACCGAATTCGAGACGAAGCGCATCAAACGAGAAAGCCCGGCAAACCCGAATGCGACCTGGATAATGCCGGTCAGAATGGTCGCGGCGAACAGGTACTGCAGGCCATGGTCTTTCACCAGGTCGACCATCAGCAACGCCATCGCGCCTGTGGCTGCCGAGATCATGCCCGGCCGGCCCCCGGCGAACGCAATGACCACCGCTATCGAGAATGATGCGTAGAGCCCGATCTTCGGGTCTACTCCCGCGATGATCGAAAATGCGATCGCCTCGGGTATTAGTGCCAGCGCAACGACCGTCCCGGCCAGCACGTCCGCGCGAATGTTTCCGAACCAGTCTGCCCGGGTTCCAACTATCGTCATTCGTGTCCCAACTCAAGAAGCGGTTGGGCGATATCCACATCGCCCAACCGCTGAATCAACGGCAAAAATACGTGATTTTGTTTGATGGAAAGCAAAGGCCAGCTTGCTGAGCGAATCACCAAGGTTATGAGCTTGCCAGGATTCTCAGCGTGTGAACGATGGCTGATGCCAAAGAAACCGTTTTGATATTTTAGAGGGTAGCAGCGATTGTCGCCACGCGAGCAAGATATTCGCGGACCTCGAACCTGCAGAAGAGCCGGTCGGGGTCATTCTTCAATGCAGAGTGTCATAGCGGCCTGCAACTCTTCATAGTGCGGTTGCAACGTCTGATAAGCCTCGAATTCCGCTACTTCCTGATCTGCGAGCGCCGCCACATAGCGATCGAGGTAGAACTCCCAACCTGTCCCGACCAGAGCTGGAGAGAGCCCGTTGCTCATCTGCTGACGGAACTCTATGCGTGTCCCGTCTTCGTCCTCGAACAGCTCCAGAGTCACGAGCCAGGGTGCCGATGGATCCGGCCCTCCGGCAAGCGCCAGGCGATGTGGCGGATCGCAACTCAAAATTCGGATCGCTTCTGACGGGCCGCCCTCTTCGGCGAGCCAGACCAATTCGATCGTTTTGCCAGGTTTTGCCTCTCCGGTCCAGCTCCCGATCCAGCGCGCAGTACGCTCCGATTCTGTTAACGCCGCCCATGCCACCTTGGGTGACACCGGTAACTGGCGATCGAAAATGAGCTCGGGAATCGCGGATGAGCAATCGATTCGGCCGGTAGGTTGTAGCGTCATTTGGTTCTCTTCTCCTGATCTGAATTGAGAGTTTACGCCCTGTACGTCTCTGAACAATGCGGCGCATTGACCCAGTTGCCTGAACAGGGCTTCTGCCGTATAAGTGACCCTATCGACACTCTTTACCTGCGACGGAGGCAGCCAATGACGACTTTCCTTCCAGATCGAGATCTACTCCTCGACGCCTACACCAAGATGGTGGAAATTCGCACCTTCGAGGAAGCGGCCG
>JBBQPB010000124.1:0-6536 GCA_038331435.1 Thermomicrobiales bacterium
CGACGCTTTGGCATATGCCTTATCAAAGCGACGCTGAAAGCCGATCTGGAGTTGGACACTGGCGGCCGCGGCTGCGGCGATGGCTCTATCAGTAGTATCCAGGTCGAGCGCAATCGGTTTCTCACAAAAGATTTGCTTTCCTGCAGCGGCGGCGGCTTCGATCAGCGGCGCGTGCGAGTCGGTCGAGCTCCCGATGACCACCGCGTCGATGGACGGATCTTCGAGGATGTCGGATGGATCGGCGCTGTATCGCGCGCAGCCGGTCAGCTCAGCGAGGGCTTGCGCCGATTCCAACTGAACATCGCAGATGGCAGCCAGATGTGCGCCGAACACCTCGTTAGCGACGGTTCGCGCATGGCGATGGCCGATTCGTCCGGCGCCGAAAACACCGATATGTATTGGGGTGGGTTGGGTCATGCGACTTCCAATCCTTTGCGTTCGAGGAGCTCCAGCGCTCGCCCGAACATGTAATCGACCGAGAGTCCGTATTTCTCCAGAAGAGCGTCATTGGCTCCGGATTCCCCGAACCGGTCCTGGATGCCAATGCGTTTCATGAGCGTTGGTCGTCGCTCTCCCAAAATCTCTGCGACGGCTCCCCCCAGACCTCCGATGATCGAGTGATCCTCCGCGGTCATAACCAGGTTCGTGCGCTCCGCGACGTCCACAATCGCATCCGCATCGATGGGTTTGATCGTCGGAACATGGAGGATCGCGACGGAAAAGCCGCGCTCACCCAATCTGTCTGCGGTCGCCAATGACCGCACGGTTTGGACGCCGGTCGAAACGATTCCCAGATCGTTACCGTCACGCAGCAGCATGGCCCGCCCGATCTCGAAATCGTAGTTCTCCGGAAAGATAACCGGGGAGGCGTCGCGCGTCAGTCGCAAATATGTTGGCCGGCCGGAAACCGCCATCGCGGCCATTGCCGCTTTCAGCTCCTGCCCATCCGCTGGGACGATGATATCGATCCCTGGCAACGCGCGAAATGTTGCGATGTCTTCGACCGATTGATGGGTTTTACCCGTTTTTCCGGTGAGGATGCCCGAGTACCCTCCGCAGATTTTGACGTCCAGCGAGGGTTGGGCAATCACCACCCGGATTTGATCGAGGTCTCTACTGGTCAAAAAAGCGGCGAAACTGCTCAGCCACGGCGTGTAGCCAAGCGTTGCCAAACCTGCTGCGACTCCAGCCATGTTCTGCTCGGCGATGCCCATTTCGAAGAAACGATCCGGATAACACTCGGCAAAGATGTCAGCCCGAGTCGAGTTCGCCAGGTCGCCGTCGAGCACCACGGTATTGGCCCCACCCCTGGTCAAGTCGCAAAGCGTTTGCCCCCAAACCTCGCGCAATGCTGCGCTTTCCCATGGATGGGGTAAGAGCGGTGTCAGTGAGAGGGTCATGCAGGTCCCACCCCAACCAACAAGTGGCTTGTAAGCTCGCCGACCGCGTCATCGAGCTCTTGCTGGGTCGGGACCTTGGCGTGCCAGTTGTGATTCGCTTCCATGAATGACACGCCTTTCCCTTTAATCGTCTTGGCGATGATTGCGACCGGTTGGGTCGTGGCCGCTTCTGCTCGATCGAATGCGGCGCGCAACGACTCGTGATCGTGACCGTCGCATTCGATGGTAGCCCAACCGAACGCGGCGAATTTTGCGGCCGGATCATCGAGGAACCGGGTGCGGGAATAGCCTTCCTCGCTTGGCCAGCCGAATTGGGGCAGCTTGTTGTAGTCAAGGATGGCGGTCAGATTACCCAGCCCGAAGCGAGCAGCGACGAAACAGGCCTCCCAAATCTGGCCCTCCTGAATCTCGCCGTCTCCCAGAATGACCCAGGTGTGGAAATCGAGTCCGGCCCGCTTGGCCCCGAGCGCCATTCCGACCCCGGGGGAAAGCCCCTGACCGAGCGAGCCGGTCGACATGTCGACCCCAGGCAACGCCTTCATGCACGGATGAGCCTGCAAACGCGAGTCGATCGCATCGAAGGTGTCCAGCTCTTCGACTGAAAAGTATCCTCGCATTGCCAGCACGGTATAAAGGGCGATCGACGAGTGCCCCTTACTCAGAATGACTCGGTCCCGATCGATTAGATGTGGTTCGGATGGGTCGATATGAATTCGGTCGAAGTAAAGGTTGATCAAAAGGTCGGTGACCGACAGCGGGCCGCCGATATGACCAGCTCCTGCGTTGAAGACGGAACGCAGAATGAGCTCTCGTGTACGGGCGGAAAGCTCGTCGAGCTCCGCGATAGCGCGTTCGGACGGTCGTTTTGAAGTCAAAGCGTCGTCGCCTTTGTCTAAGATCTCAACGAGCGAATGACGCATGGCCGACAGAACGGTCGCGTTCGCCCTCATCTGGCCGGATGCTAACGACCCACCAGATCGTTGTCAATTCAGGTTACCCTGAGATTTCGGTCTTACACTGGGCTCGCAGTCGATCCGGACAGCGAGCGGCCAAGACAAGAAATGATGTTCAGGTTGAATCGACGAACGTTAATGCGAGCTGCTGCGGGGCTTTCAGGGGGTTTCGCATTTCGCCGTATCGAAGGCGACCTGTTTCCAGGAGCGGATCCGCAGCACCGTGTTGCAGCGCAAGGTGACAGTCCCTTGACCGTGGCGATGCTCGACGTGCATGCCGAGCCCCTCGAGCCATTGATTCAATCCTATGCCGACGAAATGGGGAGCGGCATCGATGTTACGCCTCTGGCGTACGGCGATCTCTACAGCCAGCTCAGTCTTACGCTCACGCAGCGCTCCACGACATTCGATGTCGTATCTCTCGACGATCCATGGATACCGCAATTCTCATCGTTTCTGACTCCAGTCGACCTTCCGTCGCAAATGAGCGACGTCGTGGTTCCAGTGGCGAGTGCGCTCGCCCGCTTTCCTGCAGACGCCACGCCGTGCGGGCTACCCTGGCTCGGCGACTCGCAGTTCCTGGTGACGCGGCCGGCCTGGTTGAAACACGATGGTTTGCAAGCTCCGGCGAGTTGGGACGAAACGGCTGCCATCGCAGGCGCCATCGCAACCACGCTCGCCCCCGATTCCGGGTTAGCAGGTTTCGCGATCTCTTCCCTCGGCCCGCACCAGATCGTGGACAGCTTTCTTCCGATATTGCGCGGATACGGAAAAGACCTGATCGATCCCGTCACGAGCGTTCCCCTGTTGGATACTGCAGCGGCACTCGAAGCGGTGCAGGTGTTCCAGCAGTTGGCGGCGATGAGCCCTACTGAATCACCTGCGACCGGCGAGCCAAGCAATACAAAGCGATTCCAGGCCGGCAGTGTTGCCATGATGTCCAATTTTTGGGCATCCGGGCTGCTCGTCGCCGGAGAGGTCGAAGCGGCCAGGAATTCCGGTCCGATCGTCTGTGCGATGCAGCCTGCACAGCAGGGGAGTGAGCGCCGCTCGATGACCGGTGTTTGGATTGCGGGCATTCCTGTCGGCAGCGAACGACCGGAGCGCGCCCGCTCATTTCTCGAGTGGCTCGTATCGCCGGCCACGCAGCGCGCTATGGTCGAGGTGATGCTTCCGCCAGTTGCCGCGCCGGTCTACGTCGACGATGCACTCATCGATGCGCAACCGCACCTTCCACAACTGCTCGACCTGTTGGCGGCCTCGACCCCGCGCCCGCGTTCTCCCTATTACGCGCAGCTCGAACTGCTCCTCGCTTCCGAGCTCAGCAGCATGCTCGCTGGTGAGCAAACCGGAGAAATTGCGGCTGGTAACGCGAACCTGGCCATGCGCGAGTTCCTGGTGCGGGAGGGCGTCCTGGTATCGTAGCGCTCAGGAACCGCTAGATTTAACTCAGACTCAGTGATACTGTTTTTCCATCGCACAGGTTAGAAGCGCGCCGAACACAGTAGACGTTCTGGCGCCGCTGCTCATCGGTCCAGGGTGGACCGATCCGACCCGTACGTTTCCGTTGCAGGAGGTAACAGATGATCGAAGAAGGATTTACTCCAGCCGTAGATCGCCGCACTGTTCTCAAGACCGGCGCGATCGCGGGCGCATTCGCTGCATTCGGCGGCCTGACGCTGGCACAGGACGCCAGCGCTCAGGACACCAATCGCTCGGAGATCGATATTGTGGTCGTGTCGCACGGCCAGGCCTCCGACCCATTCTGGTCGGTCGTGCAGAATGGCGTCGCCCAGGCCGGCGAGGATATGGGCGTCAATGTCCAGTACCAGGCTCCCCCTACGTTCGATATGGTGGCCATGTCGCAGTTGATCGATGCAGCTGTGGCAACCAACCCTGATGGCCTGGTCGTTTCTATTCCGGATGCCGATGCGCTTTCTGCGTCGATCACTGCCGCGGTGGATGCTGGCATTCCGGTCATCTCCATGAATTCCGGTAGCGATGTGGCGGCTGAGCTCGGGATTCTCATCCACGTCGGCCAGACCGAATACGAAGCAGGGTTCGGTGGTGGACAGCGAATGGCCGAAGCCGGCGTGACGAACGCCATCTGCGTCAATCAGGAAGTCGGCAATGCAGCCCTCGACCTGCGCTGCCAGGGCTTTACCGATGCGCTCGCCGAGACCGGCGGCACCGTCGAGACCATCGCAGTCGATCTTGCCGATCCGACCGGTTCGCAGCAACGGATCTCTGCCGCGATTACGGCGGACGACACGATCGATGGCATCCTGACGTTGGGTCCGACTGGCGCGGCGCCGGCGCTGGCTGCTCTCACTGATAGCGGCCAGCTCGGGACAATTCCGCTGGCGACCTTCGATCTCTCACCTGAGGTTTTGGACGCCATCGAGGCGGGCGACATGCTCTTTGCGATCGATCAGCAGCAATATCTGCAGGGCTACCTGCCGGTTGTGCTCCTGACGCTCTACAACACGAACCTGAACACGATTGCCAATCCAGTGCTCATGACTGGTCCGGGCTTCGTGACGCAGGAGAACGCTGCGCGCATCAAGGAGCTCTCCGCGGCGGGCACCCGCTAAGTAGCGCGACCCTCTTTAGTTGGCGCCCGGCCGGAACAATCCGTTCCGACCGGGCGCCGCCAATCCTCGTAGCGGGTGATCCCATGGCCCAGGTTCCCTCGACAACCGCTTCAACAGCGGAGCCCACGACGACTCCATTGCTGAAACGGCTGCTCGTCAAGCCAGAGATGGGCGCGATCGCAGGGGCGGTTGCCGTCTGGTTTCTTTTCGCCATCCTCGCGGGAGACCGGGGATTCCTTTCGGCGCGAGGAACCGCGAACTATCTCGAAGTATCCGCCGAGTTGGGTATCCTGGCTGTGGCCGTTGCTTTGCTGATGATCGGCGGCGAGTTCGATCTTTCCATCGGATCGACCATCGGCGCCTGCGGCATGATCATCGCCATTCTTAACTCAGAATATGGATGGAACTATTGGGCGGCGCTTGCGGCGGCGCTGGTTTTTTCAGTCATCATTGGTGTTATCAATGGTGTCATGGTGGTCAAAACTGGGCTGCCCTCGTTCATCGTGACGCTGGCCATGCTTTTCATGATTCGCGGTGCAACGATTGGCATCACCAGGCAGATCACGGGACGAACCCAGGTCGGGGGGTTGAAGGAACTTCCCGGGTTCGCATCGGCGACCAAGGTCTTTGCCAGCGACATCCATCTCTTCGGCACCAATTTCGCGATTTCCATCGCCTGGTGGCTGATATTGACGTTGCTTGCCACCTGGGTGCTGCTGAGAACGAAGTTCGGCAACTGGATTCCTGGAGTTGGCGGAAGTCTCCAGGCGGCTCGAAATCTGGGCGTTCCAACCACTCGGGTGAAAGTGACGCTCTTCGTTGGCACGGCGGTGGCCGCGTGGCTGGTGGCGTCCATCCAGGTGACGAGCTTTGGAGGCGCCGATGTCCTGCGCGGAACCTATCGCGAGTTCTATGCCATCGTCGCGGTGGTCATCGGGGGCACACTACTGACCGGTGGATACGGCTCGGCGCTCGGAGCGGCGCTGGGGGCGCTGATCTTTGGCATGGTGCAGCAAGGCATCATCTTTGCCGGCATCGATGCAGACTGGTTCCAGTTCGTACTAGGCGGCATGCTCCTCTCTGCCGTGCTCATCAACCGATTCGTTCGCTCACGGGCGGTGCTGGCACGATGACAGAAGCCGCTCCTGCGGTCGAACTCCGCGACATCAGCAAATACTTCGGGTCGGTCGTCGCGCTCGAACACGTCTCGATTGCGGCGGGCTACGGCGAGGTGCATTGTCTCCTCGGAGACAATGGTGCCGGCAAGTCGACCCTTATCAAAATCATTTCCGGCGTCTTCGCGCCGGATCGGGGCGAGTATCTCTTCGACGGGAATCCTGTGCGATTCTCCTCACCGCGTGACGCGCTCAATTCGGGCATTGCGACCGTCTACCAGGACCTCGCCATGATTCCCCTCATGAGCATCTCGCGGAACTTCTTTCTTGGTACAGAACCGACCAAGGGGTGGGGACCGTTCAAGCGGTTCGATCTGAAGTTTGCCGATCAGGTAACCCGTGACGAGCTCGGCAAGATGGGGATCAACGTACGCGACACGCAGCAGGCGGTCGGTACGCTTTCCGGCGGGGAGC
>JBBQPB010000125.1:0-6507 GCA_038331435.1 Thermomicrobiales bacterium
GACGGTCGCGGAGAGCAGGATGCTGGCTTCGCTCGACCCACCGGCAGCCCAGAAGATGGCAGCCACCGTGGCCATCTTGAAGATGAAGAGTGTCCAGAGAAACCCACGCACTGGAACGCGGTCAAAGTCCTCCTCCCTGGCGAGAGACTCACTGGTGCGCACCTCGGACGCCGGAAACTTTGCGACGACCGAACGCCAGCGAAGCGATCTCGCCATTTCAGGCGCTCTCGACACCCGCCGGGGCAATCGGTGGGGCTTTCGGACGAGATTCCCGATCGGCCGCTTCCTCTTTGCTGGCCCAACTCAGAAAAATCACCGTGATCCAAGCAAGGTAAATCATGCTACCACCGACCCACATCATGAGTCCGGCCAGCTGCTGATCCACTTCGAGGTCGATCCCAAAGATGCGTTGAACGGTGGAGTAGTAAGGGTAAAAGCCAGGACCCGACATCGTGATGAACGCGCCAACCAGACCAGCCGGCAAGCTATAGAGGAAGAGATACAGGCACTGGAGCGGCGGCGACTGAATCTTCGGCCAGGCAGGGAGTGGCCCAAGCACCGGCCACCACGCGATTAATGCCGCAATCAGGAATGAACCGTGCTGCGCGATGTGGATGGGTTCGTGCTTGAGGGATGCATCGTAGGAGCCAGGAAAGTGCCAGACAATGACGATAAAGGTCGACACGATCGCGGCAACGATCGGCCGCGTAAGCGCCCAGCCGACTTTATTGGTGAAGCGGTTATTCGCCAACGGTTGCAAGACCCATGCCGGCGTGCCCGCCAGGAAGAGAGGAGCCACCACGAACATGATGATCATGTGCTGGAACATGTGCGCAGTTAGCAGGTAGAAATCGGACCAATCGTCCAACGGAGGGCTGAGTGCGAGCAAATACGCTAGGCATCCGAGCAGAAAGTAGGTGGTCTGCTTTCCGGTGGTCTGGCGAGCATCGCTCCCCGGCCGGCGCCGATTGAGCGGACCAGTCCACAGCACGAATAGCGCCGCCAGCGCGAACGAGCTGAAAACAACCATGGGTTCCGGCGACCAGTCGCTATGTAGCCAACCAGTCGGCGGAACCCCTGCGTGCAAGAGCGAAAGAGAGAAAGCGTTCATTTCGGTACCGATGAGCCGCGTGCCAGTTCGTCCTTGGGGCGCGGCGAGCGACTACTGATTGGCTCCGGAAATCAAGCGAAGCCCGTATTCGATCTGATGCGTCCTCATGAGCGCGACGAGCGCCGATACGATCCCGAGAGCAAGCAAAAGACCGCAAATAAAAATGTAGCGATAGCGCTTGTCATCGACCTTGAGGTGCATGAAGTAGCTGATGACGGTCACAAACTTGATCAATGAAAAGATCACCAACGCCGGCACCAGGGTTCCGCTCCTGTGAAACCAGTCGATGTAGTAAATCGCTACTTCGATGGTAGTTATTGCCGCCAGGATGATTGCGATCTTGATGTAGACCGCATCGGTCAGGTGTTCCTGCCCGTGATCCTCTTCCGGCAGCTGCATTGCATGGTCAGCCATGTGGCGCTCTCCCTACCCCAGTCCGATCAACCGGAAACCTTGTTCCGCTTCGTGCGTCACGGTCTCGACCTTATCGTAGGGGATCAGGTAGACAAGCGTGAAGATGACGATCCAGACGATGTCGACGAAGTGCCAGTAGAGACCAGCTATCTCGATGTTCATGGACTGGCCCTGCCGCACTCCGCCGCGCAAGGAGACGATGACCAGCGAAATAAGCCAGATGACCCCGATGGTCACGTGCGCGCCGTGGAAGCCAGTGAGCGTGAAGAACGACATGCTGAAGATGTTGGTGGTCAGTCCAAGTCCTTCACGATAGAAGGTAGTGAACTCAAAGAGTTGCCCGCCCAGGAAGACCAGACCGAGCGCCGCGGTAGCACTAAGCCAAACGCGCAAGCCACGCTGGTTGCCGCGTTGAATAGACGCCAGCGCGAGCACCATGGTCAACGAGCTCATCAGCAGCACGAACGCGCTGATGGAGGTGTAGGGAATATCGAGAATCTCATGCGGCACAGGGCCAGCGCCCTGGCCTGCCAGGAACATTCGCTCGGCATCACCGCGATAGATCATGTACATCGCGATAAGCGAACCGAAAAACATGCAGTCCGAGGCCAGGAAGAGCCACATCAGCAGCTTTCGGCTGTCGAGACCGGTCGAGGAGTGCGGATGATCGGCATGCTCCGCATGTTCGACGTCTCCGGCACCGTGTGCGTGTTCAAGGGTGGCAACTGCTTGCGCCAACTCGATTTCCTCCAGGTTCCCCTACTGTCGCCGCAATCTAGCGACCGAAACGCCAGCCAGCCTCTTCGAACTTAGCCTGCCGGCTCGAATGCCCATGCGTAGATCGAAATGATCAGAAGCGCCATACCCGCGGCCGCAACGATCGGCAGGTGGAGCAGCCCAATGGTGATCGCGGGATCGTGGAAGAGAATTCCCAGTGCAAAGGTGAAGAATCCAACTGCCGCGAGCAATGGGAAGTAACTCGGATTCGGCAGATGCACATGCGGATGGGCCGCATTCGCGCGCTGCTGAATCTCGGCAGTTGTCGACACCTCTTCGTTGGGCACATGCGCGTGGCCGTGCTCATCGCCGTACTTGTCCCACCACAGTTGGTCACGACGCGTAACCGTTGGGAGTACCGCGAAGTTGTAAACCGGTGGCGGCGACGAAATCGCCCACTCCAACGTAGCGGCATCCCATGGATCGTCCCCGGCGCGCTCGCCATGGCGAATGGTATGCAGGATGTTGAAGAGAAAGACCAGGAATGAGATGCCGAGCACCAGGGCGCCGAATGACACAACCGCATTCCATGGACCCCAGCCGCTGTCTTCCGCATACGTGTAGTAGCGGCGAGGCATTCCCGCCAGGCCAAGGAAGTGCATTGGGAAGAAGGTCAAATTAAAGCCGACAAACGTCAGCCAGAAGTGCCACTTGCCGATACGCTCGCTGAGCATCTTGCCCGAAAATTTCGGTCCCCAGTAGTAGATGCCGGCCAGCAAACCGAAAACAGAGCCGCCAAAAAGCACATAGTGGAAGTGCGCAATGATGAAATAGGAATCGTTTTGCTGCGTATCGACCGGAACGACCGCATGCATCACGCCGGAAAGACCGCCGATCACAAACTGAGAAACCAGACCGACGGCGAAGAGCATCGCGGCAGTAAACCGTAACGAGCCCTTATACATCGTGCCAATCCAGTTGAAAATCTTGACACCAGTCGGGATGGCGATCAGCATCGTGCTACCCGCGAAGATCGCATTCGCGGTGGGGCCGAGACCCACCGTGAACATATGGTGCGCCCAGACGCCGAAGCCCAGGAAGGCAATCGCCGCAAGGGCATAGACCATGACCGAGTAGCCAAAGAGTGGCTTGCGGGAGAAGACCGGAATAATCTCTGAAACGATACCGAAGGCCGGGAGAATCAGGATATAAACCTCCGGATGACCGAAGACCCAGAAGAGGTGCTGCCAGAGAAGCGGATCGCCGCCGGCCGCCGCTTCATAGAAACCGGTGCCAGCGAAGCGGTCGAAGCTCAGGAGCAGCAGGGCTACCGTGATAGCCGGGAATGCGAAGATGATCAGCATCGAAACGATGAGGGTCGACCAGGTAAAGATGGGCATACGCATCATCTTCATGCCCGGGCAGCGCATGTTGAAGATTGTGACAATGAAATTAAAGGACGCCGCCATCGAGGCGACACCGAGGATCTGCAAGCCGAGCATCCAGAAGTCGACGTTGCGTCCCGGACTCCAGGCTTTCCCGGTCAATGGGGAATAGCCGTACCAGCCCTGGTTCGGCGCTTCATTAAAGAACCATGACATGTTTATGACGATTGCGCCGGCGAGGAATACCCAGAAGCTGAAAGCATTCAGTCGTGGGAATGCCACGTCCCGGGCGCCGATCTGTAGCGGCATGATGTAGTTGAAGAAGGCGGAGCTGAGCGGCATGACGGCCAGAAAAATCATGGTCGTGCCGTGCATCGTGAAGAGCTCATTATACCGTTGGGCACTGACGAGATCGCTATTCGGCCTGGCTAGCTGCGCGCGGATCACCAGCGCTTCGAGACCGCCCAGCAGCAGGAAGAAGAAGGCGGAAACGCCGTACAACAACCCGATGCGCTTGTGGTCGATCGTGGTCATCCAGCTCCAAATCCCGGCAGCGGGTTTGGTCATTGGTTGCGCCACGGTTTGTGATTGAGCGATCGACGCCATGATTCCGCTCCTGACTCCTGATTCTTTTCGCGCGTTTCCGCCCTTGGGCGTGCCTACTGTGTCTCGGTTCAGATGGTTACGGGTTCGACGGGGTCACCTGTTCCTCGACGCCCGGTTGCGCGGGTATCTGAGGACAGCCTTCGGCCGGTTTCAAGCTTTCGAGATAGTCGACCAGCTCCTGGATTTGCTCATCGGTAAGCGAGCCCTTCTGGATCACCTCACCCATATAGACTCCGGGCTTGATCGCCCTTGGATCGTACAGCCACTTGGCCATGTTTTCCGGCGTGTTGGGCAGCACACCGGCGGCGATCGTGGTGCGGCAACCCATCAGCGAGAGATTCGGGCCGGCATACTTGGCGGGACCCATCTCGCCAGTATCAGTCAGCGCTTCTTCATCCAGTCCTTCGGGTGCGATCGAGGCAGTGGTGCCCTCGACCTGATGGCAGGCGAGACAGAGACCGAACGCGGCCGGAATTTTGGTCAGATCGCCATCTGGCACGAATTCCGCGGAGGTTTGGGACGGACCCGCCTTCCAGCCGGCGGCCCATTGATCGAAGACCTCTTGTGGTTGCACGATCACCTTGAAGCGCATCAGGGCGTGCGAATCGCCGCAGAATTCGGCGCATTGCCCGAAATACATGCCCAGGTTGTCGGTGGAAATTGGCAGCTTGTTCACATGGCCCGGCATCACATCGAGCTTGCCCGACAACTGCGGAACCCAGAAGGAATGAATCACATTGTTGGAAAATAGCTTGAAGACGACGTCTTTGCCCTGCGGAACGACAATGTCGTTGGCAGTGATCACTCCGGCAGCCGCGCCCGTGTCATCGGCGTAGTGGATTTCCCACCACCATTGCTTGGCGTACACCTCGACCGTGAAATTGCCCGCTTCCGCCTCATCTGCATGCGCATAGATGGTGCGCACCGTGGGGATGAAGATGGCAAGCAACACGATGGCCGGGACAATCGTCCAGACAACTTCGAGCGTTTTGTTGCCATGAAGCTGCTCCGGTCGCTCGTCATTTGCGCGCCGGCGATACCGAAGCACGGTGTAGACGATGGCAATCTGGACGCCGATGAAAACCACGAGCGCCAGAAAAAAAACGAGTCGATAAAGCCATTGGATGTCATCGGCTTGCGATGACTGTGGCGTGAGGGTGGTGTAGGGACTCTCTGCACTCACTGCAGGCAGCAGGACCCCGACTGCCATTACCAAAAGTGCAAACAGCGTCACCAAGCGCATCAACGTTCGTCGGCGGCCGCCTGTTGATCCCCGGTGCATTGCTCCTCCCATACCTTTCCGCATCGACGCGTGCCGTGTCTGCGGCCTTCCTGGTTATCCGATTTCATCGAGCGCTAGCCGTCAACCGGGGCGCTCGCCAATGGAGAACTCAATATTCAGACGTCTAGCAAGTTGCGTTCGCCCCAAACGATCCGCACCTTCTAGCTTGCACGGCAGCATCCTACACCGGATTGGCAGCGCTTGTGTACCGGATTCCGAAGTCAAGCATGATCGACTGACGTAGAAGTGCATATTCGTCGACAGGCTTCCTCGTCGACAGGCTTCCTCTAAGAAGCCCTCAGCGTAAAAATGCTACAATCCGTCGAAGGAATCCAGGTCCTGACGATGGTGCCTCGCTCTCGATTTCGGACAATTGCAACGGAGTTTCTAGCAGGCTCCGCTTGTGTTTCGGGGTTTTCCAGGTGGTTAAGAACGTTCGCCCTCAGTTTACCTCCCGAATTCTTGGACTGGCCGCCTTCATCGGCGGTTCATTGACGGCTGTCGTTTCGCTGTTCGCAGATTCGATCGGCGTCAGCGGCGGGGGCGAAGGACTTGGCTGGAAGCAGCTGATTGGGGCCATCTTCGGCGGTGCCGTTGCGCTACTGGGACTCAGCACACTCTTCCGCAGCAGCCGCGAACCCGGCGACCTGTAAATCGAGGGCACGGAGGCCCTTTGAGTCAAACCGACGGGTTCTCCCATCCGATCGAATTGACTGTGATCGCGCCGCTGGGGCCTTCCGGCGGCGCAATTTACGCCCAAAAATATGTCGAAACCCCACACAGGAGCCATTACAGCATGAGTCAGCTCGTAACCAACGGCGTCATTGCGGAGAACGAGGAGCGTGCTCGCGCCGCCATCACCAACGCGGTTGCCAGTCTCGGTCTCATCCCACGTGGGTCGATCGATCTTCGCCCCATGCCGTTCGCTGGTACATGGGGCGTTGCGTCGTCGATCAGCCATGCGCTGGCTGGGGAAGCCGCTTCAGCCGAAC
>JBBQPB010000126.1:0-6435 GCA_038331435.1 Thermomicrobiales bacterium
CCGCGCCGATGGGTGGTGGCACGGACCGTTGCCTGGTTGGGTCGGTATCGGCGGCTCAGCAACGACGATGAGCAATTGCCAGAGACGGGAGTCGCCTGGATCTCGGTCGCAATGATTCAAGGGATGACCCGGCGATTGGCCCAATGAGGACTTTTCAGACACCCTCTAGACCGGAGTGGGCGTGCCTATCACCTGCGCATCGATCGTGTCCCAATGGTCGCGGAGGCATGGGAGGGGCGCATAGTCAGGTCTCGCCGGAAGATCGGCAGTGAGCTGGGTAGCCAGCGCAAGGGCGCGCTCGGTGGTGCTATCCACGAAGGTGCGCAGCGTCGCAAGGGCCTGAGCGTCGTTTCCAGATGCAAGCTGCTCAGCCGCCAGGGCTTCGGCAACCGACGCATCCGCGAAAAACACGTGCTGGAGTGCATCGAACGCCACGCGCACGTAGGCAGCAGATTCCGGTGCACGCGCAACGAGGCGCTGCAGGCGCTCGAAAACCCACCAGGGTGAGTTGGGATCGAAATCGGCGCCGCCGATCGCAAGGATGTCGGGAAGACCAACCGCATAGGGATAGACGGGCCGGAAGAGGCTAAGGCAAGGGGAGCCAAAAGCGGTCCAGATCGTGGTGGCCAGCAACCTCGGCCGGTCAGGGCGGATGCGCACCACCATGCCGGCGGCGGTTTCACCGGCGAAGGCGGGATTGGCGTGCATACAGATAGTGGGCAGCGGTTCTGGACCGATCGGGAGGTCACGGTCGCCATGGTCGCGGAGAACGGCCATCATGTCCGGAACATCGATGCCAGTTTGGTAGGCGCCAAGGATCTCGCGGGCTCGTTCGAGACGGCAGGTACGCGTGGTGAGGTCGGTGTCGGGGTCCTGGTAAGCGGCGGCAAAGCCACCCTCGTCCTGCCACCAACCCTGAGATTCGGCGTGCTCGCGTATGCCCGGGGAGGACAGATCCCACGGTTCGCCGATAGTTAGCAAGTTCGAAAGAGCGCCGCGCTCATTCACCGCAGTGGCGACCCAACGGTGACCGGCGGTTTCCAGGATCCAGGCGCTGGTAGCGTCGGCCACGATGAAAGAATTTTGGTACGTGCGGAAAGAGCTCGCTTCGCAGCTACCGCCCTGGCCGTACCGCTCGATCAGGCTCCCGATGACGTCCACCGCTTCCCGAGCGATTTGGGCGCGTTCGAGGCCGAGGCGCACGAGGTCCATGCCGATAAGAGCCGGTTCATGCGAAGGCTCTCGAGTATGCACCGCTTCGTTTCCGATGGTGACGCCCCATTCGTTGACGCCCATCTCGCAGCCCCAAAGCCAGTACGGGGCCGATGCGATCATTTCCCAGGTAGTTTCGACCTGCGGGATGGTGAGGTATTGGGTTCGGAGGGTGGACCCTGTTGGGTGGGATTGGCGAGAGAAATGGCGAAGCGGTTGGGATTCGTTGGGCGAACGGTCGCTGTTCTTGGCGAAGATGACCTCACCGTTCGCGGTGAGCGGTGGAAGAACAACCGAGGTGTCGCAGGAAAAAGGGGAGCGGCTTGGCATTGCTGGGGTACCTGACCGTGAGCAGAATCCGATACGGCAGTATAGGGACCTGGGCAGAATCGGGGGTCCCAAGCTGCGAAGAACGTGACCGTCGCAGGGTGGTCAGCAGTGTGCCCACCCTACGACGACCAGGATTCGCAGGCTACGTGACCTCGGAGGGGGAGCAATCGCGGTCGGTCCAGGTGCGGTCACACCTGCCCTTTGCGAGAACGGCTTCCGCGTCGGAAGTCCAGAGATAGCCCATGAGCTCGCCAATCGAGCTGGAAATGAGAATCCCCGGGGTTTTGCGGCGGTTGAGCCGTTCGACCATTTCGTCCAGGAAGGTGCTGGGGCGGGTGGTGGGCGGCCCGTTGCTCATAACATCCTCGACGACGGAGGAGGAATCCTCGTTCCAGGCATCGCTGTGAAGCAATCCAAGCACGATGCGCTCTTCATTGACAACCGCGCAGATTTCCCACCCGCGCGCGGTGACCGCGGTGCGCACGTCACCGAGGCGGTCGCGCAGGCCACACGTGGGCACATCGCGGCGCATAGGGTCGGTGACGCGGGGAACACCCGCCTTTTTTCCCTCGGTCGGGAGACCGAAGGCGACCCAGTCCATCTCGCCCACAGCGTAGTCGTAGACGTCGGTAAATCCGAGGCTTTCGAGCCGCCACGCGGCCCGGGGGCTAAGGTCTCATTGCATGTCCCAGCAATAGACGATGACGGGATCGTGCTTGCTGAGGTGCTCCGTCGACGAGCGGTCGATCTCGCGGAGGGAGATATGAATCGCGCCGGCAATATGTTCGTTCTCATATTCCTCCGCGGGAAGAACATCGATCAGCGTCGCGCCTCGGGCGAGCAGACGCTGCACGCTCCGGCGGCCAACAGTGGTAGGCATGGGAAAGGCTCCTTTACCGTGTTGTCTCGATGATAGTTGGGGTGCGAGGTGAGATGGGAATTCGGGCTGGGGTCGGAGTCACGTTCCGGCTCCTGCATCAGATGCCATTCGTACGGGCAGAGACAAGCGCGCCGGTCACACAATCGCTGCTGGCGTCCGGGTAACGAAGCGCTCCCTCGGCACCATTGAGGGTGAGCGAACTTGGGGCGCAACCGTTGTAATGGAGACGAATGCGCGGTGACGTGGTACAAACGCCGATGAAGACGACACCCAGAGGAAGGGAGAATCCGATCTTCCGCTCCCATCGGTACTGGGGCGCTCGAAACTACATACGATGCTGGAGCGCTCGATGTTTCTCGCTTTGCTGCAATTCATTCCACTAGCGCTCGCGGCCATCACCCCGACGATGGTCATTTTCATAACTGCGCTGCTGGCACAGGACGGTAACGCAAAGCGAGCGTTCGCCGTAGTCTCCGGTCGCTTTCTCGGCCTGCTGGTGATCGGGTTCGCGGCGCTCTTCATCCTGAACAAGCTGCCTGAGAATCCGGTGAGCGGCAAACTCGACCAACCCGAGGCGCTGCCGGCGATCTTTCTGATCATCGGTATCGGCCTGATGGTTGTCTCGGCCTACAACCTGATAGTCAAGAAGATGCCGAGCGACGGAAGCCAGCAATCGATGCTGTCCAGACTGAAGCGGCTAAACGCAATCGTGCTCTTTGTGGCCTGCTTTGCCACCGCCTTCGTTTCGGTCAGGCAAATCTCGCTGGTGATCGCGGGCACGGCGATCATCAAAGAAACGACCACTAACTCCTCAGAGGGTCTGTTGCTGCTCATCATCCTTTGTCTGGCGATGATCTGGCCCATGCTGATTCCCCTCGGGATCAAGTTGGGTATGGGCGAGCGGGGAGATGAACTGCTGGGCCGGCTGCGCACTTGGATGGGCGAACACCAGCAAGGCATTAACTCGACGGTGCTGGCCTTTTTCGGCGGCATCCTGGTGGCAAAAGGGATTGCCGGGCTGTAGGCATATGGAGACGGCGGGGGAAGGTCCTCGGCGTTACGACTTGGACGACGAGGAGCGGGAGATGAACCCCAATGACGGCTCGTTGAACAGGTGAATTCAGAGTAAAATAGTCGGAATTAAGTCAGGAGTCGGAAGGCGGGTCACACCCGCCTTCTTTCATTGATATGAAGTGAGGTAAATGTGAACTACGATTCTCTTTCTCGTCGCACCCTGCTGGGCGGGAGCGCGGCAGCGGCATGTGGTGTGGTGCTGACGCGGGTGGCTCCTTTCCGGTAACCATCACCCATGTCTATGGTGAGACGACGTTCGAGTCGGCGCCCGAGCGGGTCGTGACCGTGAGCTGGATCAACCAGGATGCGGCGATCGCGCTGGGGACGATTCCGGTGGGCATGCCATTCGTCACCTGGGGCGGCGATGGCGAAGGGTATCTGCCGTGGACCCGCACGGCGATTGGCGACGCAACCCCGCCAACCCTGTACGACGATTCGAATGGGATTCCGTTCGAGCAGATCGTGGAACTGCAACCGGACGCGATCATCGGCACCTTCTCCGGAATGTCTCGGGATGAGTACGACACGCTCTCCCAGATCGCACCGACCGTGGCGTACCCGCGCGTCCCGTTCGGCACCCCATGGCAAGAGGTCACCACGACCGTCGGACAGATTCTGGGCAAGGCCGCGACGGCGGAGACGCTGGTTGCCGACACCATCGCCCTGGTGCAAACGGCGGGCGCCGCGTATCCGCAACTGCAGGGCAAGACCTTTGCCTATGGCTCCCCGAGTGAAGCTGGGCTTTACATCTACACGATTTTCGATGCCCGGGTGCAGCTCCTCAGCCAGTTGGGAATGGTCCCGAGCCCCTTCGTGGAGTCGCTCCCGGTAGGGGATTCCCTGTCGACCTTCTATAGAGATGTCAGCATGGAGCAGCTCGGCGAGATCGACGCGGACATCCTCATTCTCTGGTTCGGCACGCAGGAGCAGGCGGAGGCGGTGGGCGATCTGCCGACGATGGGCGGAGTCGCGGCGGACAAGGTTCCGGCAGCATAGCTCCCGGAGATTCCGCCATTCAACGCCTCGTTCCCGGAAAATGGGAACGAGGCGTTCGTCATTGGGCATCGCTGAGTTTGCGATTCTCGAGCTTTGCGGGAACGGCGGTAACGACTATGGTTCGAGATCGACCGGCATTCAGGGACCCTGCCTGGAAAGCGGGGACATCGAACCGCGATTACAGCTCTTGTAATTGCATCTGGACGGTAGACATCCCCCATCTGCCATTATCGGATGGCTTGGGCACGATTTCCTCGATGGCGATGATGCGGATCTGCCGTTCGACCGGGTTGGTGTCATAGTCGAGATCCCGCAAGGAAAGGGTCTGGTTGTCCTCCCAGGATTGCCAGAGGGCAGTGATTTGCGCCCTCCCGTCCAGCGTATCGACCGACCCGTCGCGCTGAATAGTGCCGTCGCGTGTTGCAACGGCAACCGTCCAGCGCCGGCGACGGGGCGGTGCGTCGAACACTGCATAGTCGGCCCACACGCCCGTAAGCACCGGCGCCCAATCGGAGACCGACGCGAATCCGACGCGAAGCTGCAGAAATGGCGTCACCGCAACACCGGAGGGCAGCTCGGAGGACAGCTCGATCGTGCGCTGGGCCGAATCGGAGGCAACCACCGTTGCGGCGTTGGTCCAGGTTTCACCTGCATCGATCGACCAGTCGAGTGTGAGTGTGACCGGATCGGACGAGGCGGGATTGCCGCGCGTCTCCGGAGCGGCAAAGGTGGCGCCGACTGTCCGCCAGCTCTTGGCCGCATCACGTTCTCCGGCATCGAGCAGCGACGTCGTGAAGCTGCCGCTGGCGGCATAGGCTGGCGTGGAGGGACCGCGGGCAGTCATGCGCATCAGCTCGTAGGTGACGCCAGTATCGCCATTGCGGAAAGCGAGGAGATCGAACGTTCCGGCGCCGGCGAGGGCAACCGGCCACACCCAGGCAATGGCCGCGGTTTCCCGCATGAGCCACCAGCCAGTGCCATCGAACGCCCAGAGCTGATAACTCCCCGTGCGGCTTTCGAGCGCGACGACCAGCATGTTGCCAGCCACGGTACCGCCAAAACAGGCGCGGCCGTCCAGCCCGGTCGCACGCCAGCCCTGCTTGCTCGCGCCGCCATTGGGGTTCCATTCGACCACGTTCCCTGCCAGCCAGGTATAGAGCTTGCCACCGAACGAGCAAAGAAAGCGAAAGTCATCGGCAGCGGGAGCGTATTGGGTGTAAACCGGTTCTGGCTCACCCAGCCAAACGCCGTTGACCGCGTCGCCCCGGCCACCGAGGAGCCAGAGCGCGGACCTGGTGGCAATGGCAACCTTCCCCCCGTGAAGCGCCATGTTGACAATGGGAGAATCGAGCTCGCGGGTGTCCAAACCGCCACCCGTCGTGAGCCGGAGGATGGCTTCGTTGCCGGGAGCGGGATCGGACAACACCAGCCGGCCGGCATATCCGGCCATCCAACCGCCTTTGAGTCCGGCAGAGAGCGTCGTCACCACAAGAGAGCCCGGATCGAGCAGCTTGATGTCGGGTCCGTTGCCGCACCCGATTGCCAGATAGCCACCGTAAAAGCCGAGTCCAGAGACCGTTTGCCCAGCGCCAATATCGGCCACCTGGGTGAGATTGGACCAACTCCCGGCGGTGAGCGCCACAGTGCGGTAGATGTAGCGGCCAATCCCGAGATAGACGGCACTGCCGAGCGTGAGGGTATAGATCCGCTGGGTGGCGGATACGGGGATGACGACAGCGTCCGTGTGAGCAAGAGCAAATGGCCAGGGTTCGACCCCCTGACCAAAGAGAGCGGGGCCCACGCCGGGCGAATCCCAGGAGGTGTCACGTTCCAGTTGGATGGCGCGGCGCTGGCCACCGACGAAATCGGAGATAACCACGCGGCCAGTGCGTCCCTCGGGCAGCCCGGAAGAAGAACGTCGGTAGCTACCGGGAATCAGCATG
>JBBQPB010000127.1:0-6426 GCA_038331435.1 Thermomicrobiales bacterium
TCGATCGAGTAGTCGGGCACATTGGTGACCCAGATCCCACGCTTCTCCGCGGCGTCGAAATCGATGGCGTCGTAACCGGTGCCCACCCGGGTGACCAGCTCCAGATTCGGCATCTGGGCCATCATCTCGTCGGAGACGACATGCAATCCCGTCAACAGCGCCGAGGCATCCTGCACCAGCGGCCAGAGATCCGGGTCGGTAAGCTGCTTGCCGGTGACCAATCCACCTTTCGTGGCAATCACCTCGAAGTCTCCGCCGCTCAAAATCTCGAGCTCAGAGGCAATCTCGTCCGGATTCGCATACGCAAGCACAATTTTCTTGGTCATTGGTTCCTTTCAGTAACTGGTACTCAGTAACGAGCAACTGGTGAAAGCTCGGTGCGAGCCGTCGACCTTTCAGGTTGGTAACGAGTTACCAGTTACTCATCGCTATCCCTTCACCGCGCCGGCGGCGATGCCCGCTACGATGTAGCGTTGCATAGCCAGATAGAAAACGATCGGTGGTATCGCGAAGAGCATGCCTGCGGCCAGGAGCAGCGGCACCGGAGTGTCGAGCATGGTGATCATTCCGGCCAGTCCGACAGATGCCGGTTTCAGTTGCTGGTTCTGGATCATGGTCTGTGCGAAGAGAAATTCGTTCCACGCGTAGAAGAATGCCACCACGCCCGGTAGCGCGATTGGCATCGATGCGATTGTGTTCATGTTCGTTCAAACCGTTCGGCTGCGTTGCCCTCCTTTCCGCAGTGTGCCGCCTGCTTCGGAACGTGCGTGACTATCGAAATCGGGCGGGCCTGCCTCCTGGAACCGGCTTCACGCCGTCGCCCAGGTGTGACTTCCGCCGGCATTGAGCGCCAGGTTGCCGCCATCGACCGGGAGAAGCACCCCCGTCACCATAGATGCGGCGTCAGACGCCAGAAAGACTGCCGGTCCGGCCATCTCCTCGGGAGCGGCCAGCCGGTTCATGGGTATACCGGTTAGGAAGCGATCCATCAACGCGGGATCGAACGTGGGTGAATCGAGCCAGGTCTGGAAACCCTTGGTCATCACCTGGCAAGGCAAAATGGCGTTGACCCTGATCCCGTGCTTGGCCCACTCGACCGCCAGCTCTTTGGTCATCATGTTGAGCGCGCCCTTGTTGACGCTGTGCGACAGGTTTCCCCGACCGAGCGCCGCCGCCCCCGCGATCGAGCTGATATTGATGATGCTCCCGCCGCGGCCATGTTCGGTCATGCGCCTGAAGGCGTGCTGGGCACAAAGTAAAGATCCGGTAACTCCGATCGCCAGAACCCGGTTCCACTCGTCCCGCGGGTGCTCTTCGGGGCGATGGCGCTTGGTGGCGCCGACGTTGTTCACCAGAATGTCAAGCCGGCCGAATGTCTCGTCGACTGCCGCGAACAGGCGCTCGATATCGTCCGGATTGCCGATATCGGCCGTCACAGCCAGCGCGCGGCGCCCTTGTGCCTCGATGACCGCTTTGGTTTCGCCCAGCCAGTCTTCTGAGAGATCGCAGAACGCGACATCCGCGCCAGCTTCGGCAAAACCGATGGCGATCGCCTGGCCGATGCCATTGGCGCCGCCGGTGACCAGAGCCACTCGCCCATCGAGACGAAACAATGACGCGGGATCAACGGCCACGATCGGTGTTCTCCTTGTTTACTGGCGCGGCGTTGGCCGCAAGCTGTTCCATTTGTCGTTCTAAACTGCGGCTGACCCGCTCGTACGATCCACCCAAATGCTCGCGGAGCATGGACGCTGCGTGATCCGGTTCGGAGCGGACTATCCCGTCGAGCAGATCCTCGTGCGCCGTCACCAGCATTTCGCGAAAATCGACATCGGCGACATTCCGGTTGAGCAGCAGGACATGAATCTGCGGCCGCAGATTGGTCCACGCATCTTTCAATCGGCGATGGTTGGCCGCATCGTAAATCAGGTCATGAAAATCGAGATCGAGCTCGGCCGCTTCCTGTTCCGTAATGCCTTGCACGAGCGCGCCGCGCATCGACTCGATCAGGGCGCGCATTGCTGCGATCGACTCCGGATTCGCGGCTTCCGCCGCCCGCCGGATGGCCAGCTCCTCGATGGCCAGCCGCAGGGTATAGAGCTCCTCCAGGTCGTTGCGTGAAAGCTGGGCAACGACCGCGCCACGATTGCGGTTGATGACTACCAGGCCTTGTCGCTCCAGTTCGGCTAGCGCCTCGCGCACTGGTCCGCGGCTCACGCCCAGCGCCCGCGCCATTTGTTCTTCCCGCAAGCGCTCGCCCGGCGCAAAGGCACCACTCAGGATTGCCGCCCGCAACCGCGAGGCGACATCGTTGGAAAGTGCGCGCTTCTCCGGCATGGAGAGCACAGCGGCCAACTCGTCGTTGAATCGTTCGTTCCCGCGTTGCACCATCGCGCCCTCACCTTCGGGGGCAGTCGTTCGAGCAGGTTCTCTGTTGATTGTAAACAATCGCCCATCCTCCTATGGCTGTCAAGAGGTCACAGTCGGCAACGTGCCATCTCCCGTCCCACGCGCGCGTAACACGGTGCGCTACCCTTGCGTATTCACCTCACAGAACTACGTCAGACGGTGGGAGAGCGTGAGACGATCGTCACCGGCGCCGGAATAACGATGCTGCCGGACGAATTCGCCGCATTCCGAGCTTCTGGTTGTTCGTCGAATGACCTCTTCCTTATGACCATCACCATGAGCATCACCCAGATCGACTGACTTCTTTCGTCGAAGCCAAGGCAGATCGGCGTGTACTCGGCATCGGGCTCCCATCGGCCAGGGTTCCGCCGATGTATGCTCGAAGACGCTCCGCTACTCGCTCATCCCGGACCATACCCTCGTAGTAGGGCTATTGCCAGAGCGTGCCCGGAAAACGCGGCCAACCGTCCGCTTTCAATCAACGAATGTCACGCTCGCGCCCGTTGCTCCGTGTTGTCTACAGTCGTTCCGATCACGATTGCCAACCCGGCCATGAGCTTCCCAGTATGTCCAAAAGCACCACAACCATTGCTGCGTTCCTGGCGCTCCTGACCGGCTTGGTGCTGGGACAGCTCGGTTCGCTGGCCGTGCCCCGGCTCCAATCGGCTTCCTTCGTTTCAACGGACTCGACCCAGGAGCTGGCGACCGCCCGCTCCTTTTACGACGAGATGAATCGTTTCCTGGCAACTGGAGATCGGGGGGTCGAATCGATGCTGGCGGTCGATTTCGTCGACCGCACGAGTTCCCTGCCGAGTGGCCGGAACGCCGAACAGCTCACGGCCACCTGGTCCGCCCTCGGCGCTTTCTTGCCTCAAATCCAGCTCGAGGTCGTCGATCTGCAGGCATGGGGAACGCTGATCGCCGCCCGGCTCGAAATCCGGCCTGGGCCCGCGTCCGTCATCTCAGGCTTTCCGGTGACCGCCCCTTTGGCAAGTTCTGTGGTCGAATTCCTGCGCATCCAGAACGGCAAGGTGGCGGAACGCTGGAGCAGCGACGACCGATTGCCTGGCATGTCCATGACCCTGCATGCCGATTTCGATCGAACGGGTCCTTCCGGTCCTTCCCTCAGCGGGCCGGTCATCCAGCGCCTCTCGCTCCCCGCCGGGCAGGAGGTCGCCCTTTCGGGCGATGACACGGTGGTGCTTCGTGTCGTCTCAGGGGAGCTTCAACTCAATCAGGCAGCGGTCGACCCGCAACGGGGCGTGCTTCCGACATCTGACCCGGTCACGGGCGGCGAGATCCGCATTGTGGCCGTCGCAGGCACCCTTGTCTTCCGCAATCTGTCTCGGAATGCTACTGAGTTCCTGGCGTTCAGTCTGTACGGCCTCTATCCGGTTGAGACGCCCCTGTCCAATACTGCGACTGCTGTCGCAAAACCGGGCATCGAAACCACGACCCTGGCATACATGCCGCTCCAGATGAACGTTTCGCTGGATAAGCGCCTCCGCCTTTCGGTTACCGAGGTCAGCTTGCCCGCCGGGGCTTGGGTGGCTCCGCACACGCCGGACGACGTCGAGGAGATTGTGGTTCTCGATGGCATACTTGAAGCCAGCATGCAATCCGGGCGCGCCCTGATCTCGGCTGGCAACGGCCAATCGCACGTGTTCGACGGTGTCGAAACCGCCTCGGCCGGAGAAGGATTCAGCGCAAGCTCGTTCGCCACGCTAAGCTACCGGGTCACAAGCGCACAGCCAGTCACCTTGTTGATCATGACGATCGAACCCGCCCCATTGCCTGAAGCACTTGGAGGCGCCTGACCTGAATCATTCGCAGCGCTCGATCCTCTACGAACGCCCGCGGGCGAGCCGTTTTGGAAGGTGCTCTTTCGGAACTTCGCATTCTCACGCGTTCCAAAACGGGTGCATGTCACGATTCGATTCCTTTTTCCGTGTTCTCAGCAGACGAACGAGAGTCCAAGCCGGTTCGATCGAGGGTGGCATGGAAGCACTGCTCAGAAATCAGGTCTCCAGTGCGACATTCGAAGATGGCTCTGACAACGCGCTCGCCGTGCGGGCGCTGCACGACCCTGAGGCATTCACCCTCCTCTACCGTTCCTATGCCCTCGATGTTTACCGCTACTGCTATCGCAGATTGGAAGACCGCGATTCCGCGGAAGACGCGACATCGCAGACTTTCGTCAACGCGTATGCCGGGTTGCGCCGCCTCGGACACAAGCCGTTCCGCCCCTGGTTGTTCGCTATCGCTCACAACGTGGTGGTCGATGTCCATCGCCACCGGCGCCCGTGCTTCTCGCTCGATGAGGCAGATATCCATGAATCCAGTGGCCCATCCCCGGAAATGCTGGCGATCGACCATGAGGAGCGAGACGGGATGCAGCAACTGTTGCGCCAGCTCTCGAAACGCGACCGGGAAGTTGTCGAGCTGCGGCTGGCCGGACTAACCGGGCGCGAGATTGCTCAGGCGCTGGGGTGCAGCGGCGAAGCCGTCCGCGCGGCCCAATACCGGGCAATGCGTGACCTGCGAAAGCTCTTGAATACGGAAGGCATTGTTGAGCGATGAGCCGATTGCGACAATCACTCGTCCAGCATTCCCCATTCGGCTGGGATTCGCTCGAGGACCCATTGAATGATGGCTGGGACGCGGTCGTCCGCCGCGACCGGCCTGCTTCACCAGACGCCGAATTGGACGACGTTGCCCTGCTGCGCCGCGTCCATGCGCTGGACGCTACGACGCTGCCATCCCCTAACTTCCTAGGCGATCTGGAGCAACGGCTCAGGGAGTTGTATCCCACACCCGGCTCCACTCCGGAAGGCGTGTCCCGGGCACAACTCCCGAGATTCGGGAATCCCCCGCCACCATCAATGCGCCAAATCGCGCCACCGCGAACGCACCGCAGGATCTTCATGCCGGCCGCCATGGCAGTGCTAGCGCTCGTGCTGATCACAAGTCTCGGCGTACGCTACTTCGCTTTGCCAAGGTCACCCGAGCCGCCGGCCATACCAGCCGCAACGCTCGTCGAACCAACTATGGAAACCATGGTCCAGCTTGACTTCACCCCGTCAGATTTTGGAATGCCGGAGGCATCGACCTGGACGGACATGTATTTCAACCTCATTCAGATCGATCCGGGTACGTCGTTCACGACCGATACCGACTGGTACACCTGGATCGACGGACCGTTACTGATCCAGGTCTTGAGCGGAGAGCTCACGATCCATCCGGCTGGTCCCGCTCGCTTCTATCCTGACTCTCAGCGAGACCAGAACCCTGAGGAGATTTCACCCGGGCAATCCGTTTCGCTTGGGCCCGGCGCGGCCATCTACTATTCAGCGGTGGATGCTGCGACTGGGAGCAACCCGGGAAGCGAGCCGGTCATGGCGCTCCAGGTCAGCATCGGACACCTGTCTGTTCCCGGCACTGGGCCTGACGCCGCCCCCATCGATATCAAGAACCTGGATAGACAGATGGACTGGCAAATGGACGCTCCTCCATCCGCGGGCGCCTCCATTTCGATTCAGCGGCTTCGGCTGGCGCCCTTTGATTCGTTCGTGTTCGATCCCGACCCGGAGTCGACGTACTTCTGTGTTTTCGATCCATTGCAAATGGATGGCGTGCGGATAGCAAAAGGGGCGCTCGATGGACTCGCCCCAAATGTCGACACAGACCGGCTTTACGCGTCGACACAACTCACTTACCCGGACCCTGGGCCACACACGATCGTCAATCTTGGCGACGAGACAACAAATTTCTACTTCCTGGTGGTGGAGGCGCTTCCCGAGGCAGGCGTCTCCGGAGCCTGATCACGCAAGGCTATTGTTCCCAGGACACCGGCGACGCTGGGTCGCTTCAATCTATCGCACCAATGCCGCCTCGGCCCGGGCCCGGCCGGCGTCGGTCACCGACAACACCCCGCCCACTTCGGTTACCAGACCGTGCCGCCTCGCCAGATCGACGATGCGTGCCGTAAACCGCGGATCCCAGCGCAAGTGCTCTTCC
>JBBQPB010000128.1:0-6413 GCA_038331435.1 Thermomicrobiales bacterium
CGACTCCTCCCCAAAAACTCAGCGGCGTGTCCGTAGTCAACGAAGTGCCGGTGGCGGCTCCATCGACCAACACCTTGCCCGAGAAGTGCATCATTGCCATGCAGAATCGTCCACCATTGCGCGCCCGGTCATGGCCGCCTCGACGCATTCGGCCGTCGATCCGTAAATCGATTCCACCCCAATGATCCCGGGGCCATAGTGTGCATATTTTCCCGAGTTGGTCATCAGGACTCTGGCTCCAGGGCGCACCAACGGCGCGACCGCGATACAGGTATCGGCCACCACTGAGGTGCCAAACGCCTCGAGGGTTTCAAGTGCTCCTGTCCGGGCCAGAATGTCCTTGATCGCCCGGCTCGTCGTTACGTAGACCTGCATTCCCTCCCGCGCATGACGGCTGCGCATGAGCTCAGCGAGCTCGTTGCATTCCCGCAGGCTCGCATGCGGACTGCCGAAGGCGACTACATCGACCGAATCAGTTGTGCTCGAGGTCAAGGTGCGACGCACGGCGCGCAACATTGCCGGAGTTATCGCAACTGGTTCGACGTCTGGTTTGCCCTGAAAAGCGCCGTCCAGATCGGGAGCTTCTGGTGTGACGCCGACCAGATGGAAGAGCGCGATCGCCCCGGAGGAGGCCGCCGCCGCGGCCAGTGATTTCAGTTGATCGCTCGTTGGTTTGACGGCCAGCCCGTCGACCACGGGAATACCGTTAGTGACCGTTTGCCCGAGGAGGTAGCCAAGCACAGGATAGAAATCGTCGCGCTGTTGCAGCTCGGCCGAAACTCCGTCAAGCCGAAACAAATGGGTGCCTGTGCGGTTCTCGGTCAGATGCAGGCCCGCGCCAGGCACTCGGCCAGCGAGGGCGCATGAGATATCGAGATAGTCGCCATATCGGTTGGAGCGAGCGCCGATGATGGAGTTCGCATAAGCAACTGCATTCGACTCTGACCAGGCGATCTGTTCCCCAAAGACCGGCGCCGAATCGGTTTGGTATGGTGCGCAGGTGAAAGTGGGCTCAGCACCCATGCGGACATAGGCAAACCCAAGGCGGCGCGCGTTTGTGGCAAACTGCTCGTCCTGACCTAATTGCCGCCAGTTTGTGCGGTCCATCGACATGACATTCAACGACGTCGGAACTCGCACCTGGCCACCAAGATCGGCCAATTTCTCCGCAAACGCCAGCCCAGCGTTCCCTTCATACACGATACCGTCGATATGCGCTTTGGTCACCTCGATGAAGGAGTCGGCTCCGTACAGCGGCGCCATACGCGCCAGAATACGCATAGCCAGCGCAGCCGCCGGGCCCTGGTCACCAGCCAACATGCCGCGCTCTTCGCGGGTCAAATCGAGAGAGTCGAACTCGGTCATCGCTGTTCCCGAGCTTCGAGATAACTTGTAAGAATGATCTCTCCAAGGGTGTCGATGAGCCGCCGTCCCTCTGCTGCCGTCGAAATCGCCGGATTTCCAAAGTACGCCTGCGTGCCGCCCGCTTCATCGAACGTGCGCGCGCCCTCCTTCAGCCGGGCCGGGAGGTCAACCCACACCGGCTCGAGCTGCGGCAAGCGGTCAACGCGCACCGAATCGGGACTGGAGGCGAGCACAATCGAGGTTTCATATGATCCGGCATGACGACTCCCGCCGGAGAACTCAGCGCCAAGCATCTGGGCCCACCTCGGTTGTCGGTGATCGACCGCATGAACCAGTCGCCCAGTCTCGATCGAGATGGCGGCGCACGCGTCGATAATAGCGATGACGTGTGCCGGTTCGAGGTGCGCGTTGACCACGAGCACGTCTGAATTGCCGCAAGCAACCAAACCGCGAAGCACCCATTGCAGATAGGCGCGGAACGGATCGGCGGCCACAGGGGTTGTACCGGGAAAGGATGCGCCTACGAAGGAGACGCCATACCAGATCGGGGGAGCGATCCATGCATCCCGACCTATCTCCGCGAAACGATACGCCGCACTTCGAGCCGCAGCTTGCGCAATAATGACGTCCGTATCGAGTCCGAGGTGTGGCCCATGCGCCTCGACGGCGCCTAACGGCAACAAAATGACGGAGTCCGAATCGATCGACTCGGATATCTCTGTCCAGGTCAAGGACGCGAGCATGCGCCCAGATGTATTAAGATCGGACTTCACGTGAACGCCCTCAGCGACGACGAACCCAGTGCCCGTCACAACCCATTCGATACCACGGTGTCAATGCAGTGAAGCTCATCGTGGCGATCGTGCAGGCTTATGACACCGATCCACTCCTTCGCAATGTCACCAGCGCCGGATTTCGAGTCACTCGCATCCAAAGCACTGGTGGATTTCTCCGGGCGGGCAACTCTACCGTATTCATGGGAGTCGAAGACGATCGGGTTCGCCACTGCCTCGAGCTCATTCGGTTGAGCTCTCGCTCGCGGGTGGACGTGGTGCCCGATGACTTCGAAGCGGAAATCTTCGAACTCACCGGGGCCGATGTGCATACCGTGGCGTTAGGAGGTGCGGTGGTCTTCGTGCTCCCAATCGCGCGTTTCGAGCGGATTGCCGGTACTACTCAGGCGGGTTGCAGCTCGCTGGCGTAACGGGCATCGGTCGAGAGCATGGGTTCGAGAACCTGCTGCATCGCCATGATGTGGCTACAGGTCCCGACCGTGTGCGACTCGAACGTGTGGCAGCTACAGGTCCAGTGCTCGCCGTCGAAGGCGACCTCATAGGCATCGTGACCGCCCTGGAAGCTCGCCTTGAATTCCCGGAATTGAATGCGCTCCGGCTCCTGTGCATACCGATGCGCTTTTTCGATCTTCCCAATCATTGCTGAGTTCATGAGCCTTCTCCCGTAACCGCTAACCGTCGCTGACGGACCATTACGACCGAAATAAAAAAAACACCACGCAGTGGCTGCGATGGTGCTCGTTGCGGGTTAGTCTTGAATGCCACTTTCGGTGGCGGTGACTGCCTCGTCACTGCCGAATCCTTTCACGCGAAACCTGGTTGGGTTGCGCTGACCGCTATTCTAGCAACATTCGCCCGAAACGTTAAGACTGAATGAAGCTAGTGAACGTACACTCGACCCATCGAATTGATGAATATTACCCAGATCTGGCCGTCGCCGTGCTGGCGGGAGGAGCATCCCGGCGGTTCGGTGCGGATAAAGCGTTGGTCACCCTCTGTCCCAACGGTGCCACGCTTATCGAACTTGCGGTGTCGGCTGGACGCAGCGTCGCGGCAGCCACATTCGTGGTCGGTCACGAACGTTATGCACCATACCTGCCCGGCGTGCCGATTGTTTCTGACGATCGACCAGGGGAAGGGCCGCTAGCAGGCATCCAGGCGGCACTCCGCTTCACCTCGGCCCAGAGGGTGCTCGTGTTGGCCTGCGATATGCCTTGTTTGTCCACTCCCCTCCTCCGCTGGATGGCAGCTATCGAGACCAACGCCGACGTGTTGATTCCGCGAACCGCGGACGGCCAGTGGCAACCGATGCCGGCGATCTATAGCCGTTCTGCAATCGGAGGCATTGAACATGCGCTAGATGAAGGCAATCGGGCAGTCGCTTCGATCTTCCAAACGGTGACGGTGCAGGAGATCGGGGAACCTGACCTGCGCGCACTCGACCCGGAGTTGCGCTCTTTCTTCAGCCTGAATCATCCCGACCAACTTGACTGTGCCAGACAATGCGTCTCGTGCAGGTAAGTTGACACGCAACGACGCAATGTTCCGGAAAATCGAGTAAACTTATGTTTGAATCAGTGGCAACACCGCTCTGGTGACCGCTGGCTCGAAAGGACTTGGCAAAGGAGCTGACTGTTTATGAAAACTCGCACCACACGTTTCAAGAGCTTGTTCGCGTTAGGCCCCCTTCTGCGGGATCCCAAGATTCCGTTTTGGGCGAAAGCCGCGATTCCGGCGCTTGCTGCTGTCTATGTAATCTCACCGATCGATCTCATTCCCGACTTCATCTTGGGTGTCGGGCAAATCGACGACATTGGAGTTATCCTTCTCGCGGCGACGGCCTCTGCGGCATTCCTGCAGCGGTTCTTCGCGAGTCAGGAAGCACAACCTGAGCCAGCGCGAGTCCGCACGGATGAGCCACAAAACGGCTCGGAAATCTATGAGGCAAACTACCGGGTTAAATAAACTCGCAATGAGGACATCCCAGTCGTGAGCGACCGATCGAAACCGAGTAAAAAATCGAAAGGGCCGCCGAACCGCTCCCAGCGGAAGGCGCAGCAGGTGAGGATTGCGGAATCTAACGCGCCTGCACCGCTCGACATGGAGATCGCGCTCGAACAGGACACGCTTGTGGATGTGCAGGCCACCGCACCAGTGCAGGCGAGCCGGCGAACGAACCGCCGTCAGGCGTCGCAGCCTATGACCTACGTGCTGCCACGCAGCATCGAATATGGTTACATCCGCGCCGATCTTCGCCGGCTAATCATCACCGCCGCAGCACTGCTTGTGTTCATGTTCGTGCTCCTCTTTTTGCTCGACTAACCTGCACTCACGACCAACAAGAAGAACGGCGCGAGGCAAATGCCTCGCGCCGTTTCGCACTGCTGAGGTGCAATGACACTAGATTGCGTTCTGGTCATCCTCATTCGGGTCGACATCGCCAAGAGTATCGAGATTGTCGCTTTCCCCGGAATCGTCATCTGAATCTGCGCCCGAACCGGCCTGGTCCTCGTCCTCTTCGTCATCGAGGTAGAAGTCCGATTCGTCGCGCCGGCGCAGATCGTCCCGCTCGCGCAAGTATTTTCGTGTCGCGGCAATCTGCCGGGGGAAGGAGATCTGGCTTGCCAACGCGGGATCGTGATGCACTTCTCGGAGGATAATGCGAATCGAAGCAGCGGACGGGCCCAGCGCATAGACCTCGTAGATATTGCCGCCTTCCATAAGCTGCATGACACGCTCGGCGGTTTTGGCCTCAACCTCACCAATGCGGCGTCCGCTTGAATCGTGCACGGCTAGCCGCTGGCCTTCGGGCACCAGTTCGAGTTTCTGCCCGGCATAGATCTCAGCCAGCTCCGACATCGGGGCTGGGTTCACGAGCTCATCCACCCAGGTCTTGCCGACTTCTTCGATGAAGACCAGCGTCCGTGGGAAGTGCGTGGCCGGGGCATCCTGATTGATCGTCGTGGCTGAGCGCAGATATTCGAGCCGCTGGAGATTTCGGCGCGAAATCAGGTTCGCGGGATCGCTCTTGAGCGCATCCATATAGGCTTCATAGGCGGTGCCGTAGTCACGTCGCTCGAGATAGGCGCGTCCCAGCCGGTTATAGGCAGCGCTGTCTTTGGGATCGCGTGCAATCAGCTCTTTGTTGATTTCGATGGCCGCGTCCCAGTTTCCGTCAAGCGCGGCGCGACGGGCTTCTTCAATGACTTGTCGCCGGATCTTCTGTTTTGTTTCTGGCATCGAAGCCAACACCTTCCTTGATTAAATGGTCTACCGGGGTGAGCCGATGACTTCTCCGATCAGATACCAGGGACTCGATTCGGTGATTCTCACATCGACGATCGAGCCCAGCAGGTTGCGCTCGTCGGCGACGTGGACCAGGGTATTCCCCCGGCTGCGTCCACCCCAGCGCCCTTTGTTTTTCGAATCGATCAAGACTTCCGTCTGCTGACCGATTCGGGCCGCGTTACGCGCGGTGCAAAGCCGTACCTGCAATTCCTCGACGGCGCCATGACGCGCGTGCTTCACATCGGAGGGCACATCGTCTTCCCAGCGAGCAGACAGCGTTCCGGGTCGCGGGGACTACATGGCGACGTGAACCTTGTCGCAATCGGCGGCTTCCAGCACGTCCATGGTGTGCAGGAACTGTTCGTCGGTTTCGCCCGGGAAACCGACGATGATGTCGGTTGCCACGGTGATTCCAGGCATGAGCTCGCGTGCCTTTGCAAGTCGATCGAGCCAGAGGTCAGTTGTATAGGTACGACGCATACGGCGCAGAACTTCGTTGTCACCGGCTTGAACCGGCAGATTCAAGTGCTCACAAATGGCTGGAACTTCAGCCATCGCTTCAAGAATGCGATCGGACATGTATTTCGGATGCGATGTCAGGAAGCGAAGACGATCCAGGCCATCGATCGCACCGACCGCCCGCAGCAGATCCGCCAGATCAGGCTTCTCCGGCAGATCGTGACCATACGCATTGACGGTCTGCCCAAGGAGTGTCACATCGCGTACGCCGCGATTCACCAACCGGTGAACCTCAGCGACGATGTCGTCGAATGATCGACTGGTTTCCTTGCCGCGCCGGTAGGGAACGATGCAATAGGAACAGAGGAAGTTGCAGCCGTAGATAATCGGAACATACGCGGAAACCGCGCCGTCGCCGGCATCTTCCAGATAGTAATGCGGTAGCGTCGACAGATCGTCTTCCAGATCGGCGAGCTCGGGCACAAATTGCTTGAGCGCTTCGAAATC
>JBBQPB010000129.1:0-6339 GCA_038331435.1 Thermomicrobiales bacterium
GCCAGCAGGAGGAGCGACCAGCCGAGCGACCAGAGCGCGTCAGTGTGCCAGGGTTGCCCGGTAAAGATGTCGCGCAACATATCGATCACGCGGGAGAGCGGCTGATTCGCGGCGAAGCCCTGGAGCCATGACGGCATGGTATCGACCGGCACGAAGGCGCTGCTGGCAAAGGTGAGCGGGAAGACGAAAACGAACAGGGCCGCCTGCACCGCTTCCGGTGTGCCGACAAGCATGCCAAGGGTCACGCCGATCCACGAGAACGCAAAGGCGAAGAGCAGCAGGATTCCCAGGCCGATCGCCCAGTCGAGCACGGTGCCTTCCGGCCGGAAACCGACCGCCAGGCCGACGATGAACATGATTGCCACGGCCAGCATGCCGCGCAGCAGATCGGTAATGGTTCGTCCCGCGACGACGGCAGAGCGCGACATCGGGAGCGAGCGGAAGCGATCGATCAGGCCCTTCTGCAGGTCATAGGCGAGTCCGATGCCGCTGGTCATACAGGCAAAAATGAGCGTCTGCACAAAGATGCCGGCCATCAGGTAATTGACGTAGGACATGCCCGGCGTCGGAATCGCGCCGCCGAAGATATAGACGAACAGCACGACAAAGATCACCGGTTGCACAGTGACATCGAGCAACAGTTCAGGCGAGCGGGGAATGTGGCGCAAGTTGCGCTTGACCATCTGCACGGTGTCGGAGATTGCCCAGCGGAATCCACCTTGCACTTCGATAGTGTCCAATGGCGTTGCCGCTACGGTTGGGGTGGAGAGTGCGGTGTTCATGCTGCCTTGCGCTCCTTGTTCTCGACCACTTCCGATTCGGTGGTCTCTTCTAGCGAAAGCTCGCGGCCGGTCAGTTGCAGGAAGACATCGTCCAGGGATGGCTTGCGCACGCCCAGGTCGTTGATGGCGATCCCTTCGCCATCCAGCGCCAGCACCACCTGTGCCAGCAGGCCATCGGTGGCGGAGACGGGCGTGAACAGGCGGCTGCGGCGCTCGTCGATTTGCACGGGGCCATCGCCGAAGCGCTGGACGAGTGGTTCGGCTTTCGCAAGCTGCTCCGGATGGACCAGCACGACTTCTAAGCGCTGTCCACCGGCTTGCTCCTTGAGCGCATCGGCGGACCCGCGGGCGATCGCCAGGCCGTGGTCGATGATCACGATATCGTCGGCCAGGCGGTCGGCCTCTTCGAGGTACTGGGTCGTGAGCATGATCGAGGCTCCGCCTTTGACGAGACTCTCGATCAGGTCCCACATTTGCATGCGGCTGCGCGGATCGAGCCCGGTGGTCGGCTCATCGAGAAAGATGATCGGCGGGTTGGCCATCAAGCTGGCGGCAAGGTCAAGCCGGCGGCGCATACCACCGGAGTAGCCTTTGCTCACCCGATTCGCGGCATCGACGAGATCGAGCTGTTCCAGCAGATCGGTGGCGCGCCTGGTTGCGCCGGCTTTCGAGAGCCGGGCGAGCCGCCCGATCATCTCGAGGTTTTCTCGTCCAGTCAGGAGCTCATCGACCGCGGCGTATTGCCCGGTCACGCCGATGCGAAGCCGCACCTGCTGCGGCTGCTGCACGACATCGAATCCCGCCACGGTGGCGATGCCGGCATCTGGCTTGGAGAGGGTCGTGAGAATGCGCACGGCGGTCGTCTTGCCTGCCCCGTTCGGGCCAAGCACCGCCACAATTTGTGCTTCTTCGAGTGAGAGATCGAGCCCACGCAGGGCGCGCGTTTCGCCAAAGCGTTTTTCGAGTCCCTGTGCGTTAACGATTGGTTGCGATTGCGACATAGCGGCTCCCCATGTGGCCGGCGTTGCCCTTCGCCGGCGGATTGCGTACACTAGCGGCAGAAACCTACCGAATGGTCGGTCGGGTACCTACCGAACGGTCGGTAGCGTACCAGTCAACTTCCCAAACGTCAAGTGAGGCTATCCTAACGTGGTTACCCCGGAGCTCGAGCTCATGCTGGCCGTCGATTCATCTGCTCCGATGAGCAGCCGGCAACGCATCGTCGCTACTGCCCGCGGCCTTTTCGTGGAACGGGGATATGCCAGCGTTTCGATGCAACAGATTGCCGATGCGACCGGGTTGCGCAAGGCATCGCTCTATCACCATTTCAAGAGCAAGGAAACGCTCTTCGCGGATGTGGGCGTCATCGAAGGCACGATCTACGAGCAATTGGAACGCGTGGCGCTGATCAATTATCGGCAGTTTGCCCAGCCAGAGCTTTATCAGCTTGCGAAGGATTTCTTCCAGCATGTGCCGGAATCGAAGCACGAGGAAGTGCACAAGCGGCTACGGGAGATGGAAGGGTTCTTTGCCAGACTTTTTGAGCAGGCAATCGACCGCGGCGAGTTGGAAGCGATCGACCCGCATCATGCCGCTACGATGTTCTTCCATATGATGATGGCCCTGGCCAACGACCCCGCCGACTTTCGGGCCGTGCCTCCTCCCCCGGCGGAGGATGCGGCGAGGCTCGTGTCGCACGTTATGTTGCATGGAATCGCGCGTCGTTCCTGACCATTCCGTGGCGTCGCAATGAATCGCGACTCGTCGCGATGCGAGTCCATTGGCCGCGATTCATCGCGACGCGACAGGGTGACCGCGCTATCCGGAATGGCGACGCTTTGACGGTGCGTTATGAGGACTGATCGTTGTTTTTGCCGCGGACGCGGTCCAAAAGCGAGCGCTGTCCGGCATTGGGATTGGGCCATTGATTGCTGCCGCCGCCTTCGGCGCGGTTGCGACGACTGCGCACCAGGCCGAAGATCGATCCACCGAAAACGACGATGAAGAGGAGCCACGCGAGCCACTGGGGACCGTTGTAGGTCAGTTCCGTGTCGGTAGCCATCGACCAGATCATGATGCCGGCGGCGATCAGGCAAAGCCCGACCAGCAACGCCCCGATGAATCCACCATCTTTGAACATGCGTTCCATCCATTCTGCGATCTGGCCGTAGGGCCGGTCACGATCTTGTGTCTGTTCGACAATAACTCTCTCTATGGTAACTGGGTGCCCCCACAGCGCTCGCTTGACGGTAGGGTTGGAGCGCATTTTGGGGGAATCGGTAGGTGGGTCAGTCGCCCGTGAACGGCAACTCCACCTAAAGGGGTATAGAGTTTCCGCCCTTGCAAACCTATTGTTGCCGAGACGCTGCGCGCGCCCAAGTTTTGGCCTGCACGGTGCCAATTCAGCGCCTGAGCTGACAGGGACGGATCGGGGACATGCGAGTGCAACGTAGGGGCGACGAATTCGTCGCTCCAGTCCAGTGTTCGGGGAGGATTGGAGGAAGCGAGCATGAGCAGCGCATCAGCGAAAGCGGCGGCAACTGTGCCGGCACAGGATTCGACTGGGCCCGCGAACGGCAAGCTGGTCCTGATATCACTCATCCTGGTGGCGGCGGTCGCCAATCTCAATTTCTCAGTGGCAAACGTCACTCTGCCGTCGATCAGCAAGGCGTTCGATGCATCGCAGACCCAGCTCAACCTGGTGGCGGTCGCCTATTCACATGGATATTCGATTTTTCCAGTGGCAGTCTGGTTGGCAGTATTCCGCGGCAATTGCCGTCGATTCAGATTCCCCAAATCTCGCTGGTACCGGCCATGCTGTTAGCTGGAGTCGCCACCGGAGTCGTCGGGCTCCTTCAGGCGGCGGGAGTTGCACAGGCTTTTCCCAATCCGGACGGCAGCGAAACGAGCAATAGCCGGGACTTTGTGGGGCAGGGCATTGCCAATATCGCCGCATCCTTCTTTCGCGGTATGGCCGGTGGGGGATCCCTCTCGGGAACCGCGCTGAATGTGAGCGCGGGCGCCCGATCGCGCTATGCCGCGGCGATGCAGGCAATCGTGGTCGTCGTTGTCGTGCTGGTCTTTAGCGGTCTGTTGAGCTTGATTCCAAATGCCGCACTCGCGGCACTGCTGATCTACGCGGCTGCGCTGTCCATCAAGTTCGACGCCATTGCCGCGGTGCGACGCACCTCGTGGATGTCATTCGCAGCCATGGGGTTGACTTTCTTTGCCACGCTGGTTGTGCCGCTGCAGCAGGCAGTCATCTTCGGGGTCGTCATCGCCAGCATTCTTTTCATCTATCGGTCCAGCACTGACATCCGGATTCAACAGATCAAAGTCGACGGCAACCAGCTTATCGTGTCCGATCCGCCGAAAACGCTTCCTGATCACACCGTGACCGTGCTCGATGTCGAAGGAAACCTTTTCTACGCGGGTGCACGCACACTAAGCGAACGGCTTCCCGATGCGACGGCTTCGACGAGCCCGGTCGTTGTCATGCGTCTGCGCGGGCAGTCCGAGGTGGGCAGCACCTTCTTCAAAGTGATCGGAAAGTACGCGGATCAAATCCGCGACCACACTGGCCGCCTGGTCCTGACCGGTGTGCAACCCAGCGTACGAGAGCGCATGCTCCGCACCGGAAATCTCGAGCTCATCGGAGAAGAGAACGTGCTCATGGCTGGCCACGTGCTGGGTGGCTCAACGCTCGCCGGATAGAATCTGGGATCTGACTGGCTCCTTGGCGTAACGCCAACCATCGAATCGTTGCTTCCAAAGTAGCCCGGTCGAGTCCGTCGAAGCGCCTGCCAAGACACCCTCCACCGCCGGTTCTGCGACCCCTGAGCTAGCGAGCTCCGATCGCGCCAGCGTCTGGGTACACATGCGTACATTCGCCGAACGCTACATCCCCTGGCGCCAGGGTGCCGGTCGGCAGTCGGCTGCGACGTTGGGAATCTTCCTTTTCGTCACCGGGGTGGTCGGCGTCCTTAATCCCACTTTTCTGGACGGTATCTTTCGCGGATTGATCGGAGCGATCCTTATCGCGATTGCGATCTTCTGGATCTATCAGACATTCGTCGATGGTGGAGCTCGACGGTCGGTTGCCAGCAATCTTCGGATGTTTTCTGCTGGCGTCGCCATCATGGCGGGTGGAGGCATGATCTTCGTCGAGCTCGTCAACGCGATGTCGACCGATTCGGCCCGGTTGCTTCTCGGATTTGGGTTGATCCTGATTGGCGCCGCCGGTCTGTGCGCCACCTGGTTCTTACCGGAAGGAACGTCCGATCGCCTCGGCGCGATTGGGATCAACGGTCTGATCATTGCGATTGGTGCGATCGAACTGTTCGAGCTCAGAAAGGACCAGTCGTTCCTCGATCGATCGATGTGGCTGATGGTTGCGATGGGGGTCGCACTGTTCGCGTATGCAATCGTTAAGTTCCGTCATTCGGGGAGGGCCAATGCGACCGCTCCCAGCGAGCCGAAGCCGTAGTCACGCAGAGGCTTAGATCTCGTAGTGCAACGTCAGGATCGCACCCTGGTCGTCATGGCGATACTCGGCGGATCCACACAAGCCCGCCAGCTCGCCGGTGGCGGAGCCAGGGATGATGGCGCCATAGGGCGTGGCCTTGCTCGTGGCGGCGTCATACAGACCGCCGTGCTGAATGACGAAGGTTCCCGTGCGGCCATCGAGCGCGACCGCTACTCGCTCCATGGCCACATAGCCGGCACTGCCGCTTTCGGATGCGCTTGTCAGCAGCTCGGCCACGCTCGATCCAGTCAATGCGCCGGTGAAGGACTTCTTGACAACGGTGCGGGTCATCTTCGGACCGGGCACGTCCACGTCGTAGGGCGCTGGCTCCCAGGCGGCAATGGCGAACTCGACGGTAGCTTTGGTGGTCACGACAGTTCCTTCGACGTACACGGGAGAACGATGAGCGCCTAGGCACTAGAGCCCAGGCGCTTCTTATGAAACACGATTCGGCGCTGCCTGTCAGATCAGGCGGCGGGTGTGGCGTCCGCTTCCACGCCAACCGGGATTGCACTCTGTTGCTGGATACGGCCGAAGTGATCGGCTTCGCCCCACTGCTCGACGATCACTCCGCAATCGACCTGGTAGATGTTGATTCCAGTCCAGGTCACCGTCGTCTGGGATGCAGGAACCCCCATGTAGTCGGTTTCCTGAACACCAATGGCGATGTAGCGCACGATGATGGTGTCACCAGCTAGCCAAACCTGTTCGATGGTCCCATGCACGCCAGGGAAGGCGGCGAAGAAGGCATTCAACGAGGCGCCGATTTCGTCCGTGCCTTGCGCGTCGACGCCGATACCCCAATGGTAAATCGCGTCGGGGGCATAAAGCGCGGTGAGCTGGTCGGTATCGTGCGCATTCCAGGCCGCGAACTGTGTTGCGACCCAGGCAGTGGCGTCCTCTTCGGTCAACGCCGGGCAGGGGGTTGCGTCCTGGGCAAGCGTTGCCCGGGCCATCATCGGCGAGGCGACCACCGCAAGCAGCAGGGCGAGACCAAACAAGCGGGACATGAAACGTGGCATCGTTGGCTCC
>JBBQPB010000130.1:0-6321 GCA_038331435.1 Thermomicrobiales bacterium
TGGCGGGTCTCGTCTCGTTGTAGCTGCACGCTTCCCTTGATCCGGCAAGTACCTCTTCCGGAGCGTTTCTCCACCAAGCTATCCCTGCTATTCTCCGCCGGAGCGTCGTGTTCCCACAGATCACCGTTGGGTTTCTGAGCAGTCAGGGTGGAATGAGCGTGTGACCGCACATACCCAGGATCTCCTCATCTTTGGGATTGTGCTCGCGTTGCGGTTGCTGGCGCCCTTGGCGATTCCGCGGTTTCCGCTGCCAGCCATTATTCTCGCGATGATCATCGATGCGGCGGATCAGACGATTTTCCAGAACTACACGAGTCTCAACCTCGATTGGTATCAGGGGTATGACAAAGCCCTTGATATCTATTACCTGGCGATTGCCTACATTGCCACCATGCGGAACTGGACCAACCTGCACGCTTTCGGCGTCGGACGGGTCCTTTGGTACTACCGGCTTATCGGCGTCGTTCTATTCGAAGCGCTGCAGATACGTGCACTGCTCTTCATTTTTCCGAACACGTTCGAATACTTTTTCGATTTCATCGAAGGTGTGCGCACCCGCTGGAATCCGCGCCGGCTCAGCAAGCGGCACGTGATATATGGAGCAGCGTTTATCTGGATCTTTATCAAGCTCCCACAAGAATACTGGATCCATATTGCCCAAATGGACGTAACCGACTTCGTTCGCGAGAACATTTTCGGCGTCTCGGTCGATACCCCCTTGGGAACAATCGTCTCGGACAACATCCCGGTCTTCGTGGGACTCAGCATCGCGATTGTCGGGCTTGTCTTCGTGCTTCGCTGGGTCTTCGCTCACAAACTGCCCAAATCCGACTGGGGATGGACATTCGATGCTGATGCGCATCGGAACACCGATCCTGCATACGAGGTACAGATCAGTGGCATCGGATACCAGGAGAATGAAGCCAGGAAGTTTTTCAACAACGGATTGATCGAGAAGGTTGTGCTGCTCAGCCTGATCATCGGCATCTTTGGCAGTGTCTTGCCAGGTATCGAGATTTCCAATCTGCGCATGGTTATCGGTGTAGCCATCATCGTGATCCTGAATACGGTCATTACCGAATGGTTTGGGCGGCACGGCATGTCGTTCGACACGGCCATGAAAGAATTCATCGGGGTTGCGTTGGCGAATTTCATCATTGTGCTGGTCTACAACTTCGTTCTGCGCCGGAGTGAAGGGCATCTGCAGGTTGGGACGACCCTCTTCTTCGTCTTTCTGGTCTCCATCATCATTGCGCTCTTCGACCGCTACCGGTCGATTTACCTGCGCCGAGTCGCTGCGGAAAGAGAGTTTCTCTCGGCGTGAGCGGCACAGGTTCATCGAACCTATGGGGAATGATGGCTGCCTGGCAAATCGGGCCGTCGCTTGTCGGTCGGCCCGTTGTCGCATCCTGTCGTGGTGCCACTGACCTAGACGCGATGTGGTCCAGCGGCAGCCACCCTTACCGATACTTGCGGAACAAACTGCGCGAAGTTCTCTGCGAACATCCGTGACAGCCTGGCAGCCATTTCGTCGTACTCGTCCATGTTGCTCCAGGCATCCCGCGGGGCGAGTAACCCGTCCGGCACGCCGGGACAGTGCGTCGGTATCGACAGCCCAGTCGGAGGATCGGCGACCCATTCCGCATCAAGCAACGTGTTATCGAGGATTGCAGAGATGATTGCGCGGGTCGCGTCGATTGGCATACGGCGTCCGATGCCATAAGGTCCGCCGGTCCAGCCGGTGTTCACTAGCCATGTTTGCGCGCCGGTGGCTTCGAGTCGCTCTGCCAACAGCGCTGCGTACTCTGCCGGCCTGCGTGGTAGGAATGGGGCGCCAAAACCGGAGCTGAAGGTCGCGACCGGTTCATCAATGCCAATCTCGGTTCCCGCAATCTTCGAGGTGTATCCCGAAAGGAAATAGTAAAGCGCTTGATCGGTAGAGAGCCTGGCGACCGGCGGTAATACCCCGAATGCGTCTGCGGTAAGCATAATCACGTTCGAGGGTTGACCGGCGAGGCCGGTGATGGATGCATTTGGGATAGAGGAAATTGGATACGCCGCGCGGGTGTTCTGGGTAATCCGCGCGTCATCAAAGTCGATCGTGCGCGTCGCGGGGTCGAGCACGACATTCTCTAAAATCGTACCGAACATGCGGGTCGTCGCAAAGATCTCCGGTTCGTGCTCTTCGCGTAGCGCAATCACCTTGGCGTAGCAGCCACCTTCGAAATTGAAGACACCTTGCTCGCTCCAACCGTGCTCGTCATCACCAATAAGGATGCGTTGAGGATCGGCCGAGAGCGTCGTCTTGCCAGTGCCGGAAAGCCCGAAAAAGAGCGCCACATCATTATCATCGCCCACATTGCAGGAACAGTGCATTGGGAGCGCCCGGCGTTCCGGCAAGAGAAAGTTCATGACCGAAAAGATCGATTTCTTTATTTCACCCGCGTAGTGGGTTCCACCGATCAGGATGCTGCCTGCGTCGATATCGACAACGATGAAGGTGCTGTTGCGTAATCCGAAATCGGCCGGGTTGGGTTCGAAATCTGGCGCGTGCAAGATCGTGAACGCCGGCTCCCGATCGGTGCGCGCATCGCTCGACGGGCGGATGAACATGGTTTCTGCGAAAAGCGCATGCCACGCAGAGGAGGTGACGATCCGAATTGGCAGTTGGTATGTCGGGTCGGCGCCGGCCGAGAGATCCTGCACGAAATTGCGATGCCCACCCAGATGGTCCAGCACCGCTGCTCGCAGCCGGTCAGCATTCGTCTGAGAGATGGGCTGGTTGATCTCATTCCAATCAACTGTGCTGAGGGTCGCGGGCTGCTCGACGATGTAACGATCCTTCGGAGAGCGTCCCGTATGCTCGCCGGTCGAAACAACCAGCGGCCCACCCACCGCCAGTCTTGCCAATCCAGATTGAAGCGCCAGCTCGTAGAGTTGGGGAACGGATGCGTTCCGTAAGCCAGCAGAAAGGATTGATTCGATAGGTTGTACCGCGGTGGTCATTTGGATGGGCCTCCGTTTTCACTGAACGGACCGATTTCGTCTGGCCGCATGCCGAGCCAAGCTTCCAGGGGGAGCAAGCCGAGATTCTGCCCAGCGTCGCGGTGCCCTAGAATTCCTGGCAACGAGGGGAGGGCACGCTTGCCGTAAACATGGTATCAGCATAAAGTTGATGAACCTCTATATAAGGAAGTGAAAGTATGTCAATTCCATTTACAGATCGACTGCTCGAGCTGATGATGGCCCTGGTTATGAGCGTGAGCACGTTCATGGGCGTGGTGACGCAGACAGCCATTGTTCCGCAAAATCAGGGAGCTACCGTTCAATCGGCAGCACGCTCCACGTTCGACTGCGCCCAGTTGACCCTGTTCGATACGCCAGTGGTTACATCGGATATGGGCGACGTGGAGTGCGGAGCGCTGCAGGTACCGGAGAATTGGTCGAAGCCGGATGGACGCCAGCTCGGCATTACCTATGTGGTGCTCAAGAGCACCGGCAGCGCGCCAAAGTCGGATCCTATTCTCTATCTGGAAGGGGGCCCCGGCGGGAGCTCGCTCACTGGGCTCGATGCGTACGCCAAAAAGATCTTCGACGAAATGCGGCAGGATCGGGATATCGTGCTTTTCGATCAGCGTGGCACTCAGTTTTCTTCGCCGCTGGAATGCAGTTTTTTCACCGTTGAAGAGCTCTTCGATGGCTCGCTCTTCGGGAGTGGAGGCGTGGGGACCGTCGACTTGGCTCCGGAGTTCGACGAAGCTCAGTTGATGGAGGATGCCCGTCTGGCGGTTGGGGCCGATACGCGACGATGCGTGCACGAGCTGACCGCCACCGGCGTCGACCTGCGCCAATACAACAGCGTCGCCAGCGCGAACGATGCCGTGGCGCTCATGGATTCGCTGGGTTTTTCCACCTACAACCTTTTCGGCATTTCATACGGCACCAGGCTCGCGTTGGTCATCATGCGCGATCATCCGGATGTCGGCATTCGCTCAGTGGTGCTCGATTCGTCCTTCCCGCCGGAGATTCCGGGATTCGAGCGCTTCGTCACCGAGGCGCATGAAGTGGTAATGCAGCTCTTCGCGGACTGCAAGGTCGACCCGGTGTGTGACGGCGCCTACCCGGATCTCAAGGCACGCTTCAAGACCTTGCTGCGCGATGCTGAGGTGACGCCGATCGTAGGCACCGATGGCACCACCGTGACAGCGATCGATTTGGTCGATGTGGTCACCGGTATCAGTGCATACACCGAATCCGCAGCCTACATCCCGCTCATGATTGCCGAGTTGGAACAAAGAAACACCACCATCTTTAACGCGATCATTTCAGGATCGATCGTGGGCAGCGGCAATTCGACCGAGGATATGGGTGCGTCTGAGGACGCCGCCGACAATCCAGTTGCAGAAGCGGCGCCGGCGTTGCCAGCCGTGGTCGATATCGAGGCCAATGCTGAGGCGGAAGCGTTTATCGCCAGTATTCAGGCGCGTGCGAGTCAGCTCTCACCAGATGAGAGCGACACGGTGTTGACCTTGCTGACCTGGCTGGACAAAGTGCCGCAAACCCGCGACAGCCTGGAATCCTTCATCGAAAAGAGCTTTTCCGGTGAGAGCCAGACGGCCAATCGCGAAGCGCTGCTCACCGAGCTGGCTGGACTCAGCGACGCGGCGGTTGGGCGAGTCTTTTCGATCATGGCGAACTCGGTCGACCTGATCGACATTTACACCATTGGACTGAACTCGCAAGTGTTCAACTCGGTCGAATGCAATGAGGAAGCTCCGTTCGAGGACTTCAGCAATGTCATTGCGAACGCTGAAGCGCTGGAGATCCCGGAACTGTCCTACGGCGCGATCTCTTTTATGGCTCAGCAATTTGCGACGTGCGAGTTCTGGCCGTCGGGCCGCGCGAACGACATCGAGTCGGAAGCCGTGGTTAGCGATATTCCAACCTTGATCATGGCCGGGAATTACGATTTTCAAACGCCGGTCTCGTGGAACCGATCCGCGTTCGTGAATCTGTCCAGCAGCTTTTACGTGCAGTTCCCATCCAGTGGGCACGGCGTGATCGCGCAATCACAATGTGCCAAGGATGTCGCCCGGCAGTTCATCGATACCCCGTTCAAGCAACCGAACTCCGGTTGCACAGCCGATCTTTGGCCGATCTGGGCAATGCCCGCGAGCTGATCGCTCGCCCAAAGGTGAAAGCGGAAGAGACGCGTCACGAGGCTCCACTCGTGGCGCGTCTTTGCTTTCTTCCTGTGCGTTCGAGAGGTAGACAGCGTCTTCTTCTGTCGTTCATTCGAGGGCACCCAATCGATGGCAGTTGCAGCTACCGATCGATTTCGATGAGGAGAACCCACGCCTCCATAAAACAGAAGAGGAAGCCGGTTACGGCGGCGGGGGCCAGGAAAAAGGCGCCCTTTTCATGGCCAGCCGAAAGCGTCATCCCAGCACCCAGCAGGGCGATCGCGATGATCTTGCAGAGGAAGATCCGAAACCGGAAGGAGTTTTCGGGAGCCAGTCCAGCCTTCTCGGCCTGAAGCGCTGATCGATGCTGGCCGTGCAGAACCTTGGCCATCACGATCGAAAACGCGATCGCAAGTGTTAGTAGTTCGTACCCATAGAATCGGAGGCGTTGGTCGGGGATCAGCATGATGCTCGATGCGACGAAGAGCGTGAAGAGGACGACGAGTGGTGCGGCCGCTCTTCCAACCAGTCCTGGTTGTTTGATGATCCGATCTAGATTGATCGAGACACTTACGAGTACCAGCCCGGCAAACGCCACCGCCGCGCCGGCCATCGCTACAAAGAAGTTGTCCCATCCGTCCATCGATCGCAACCGTTCCCGTCAGGATTCGTCGAAACTCAACAGGAGCGTTGCATAGACCGCCAACCAGTGTTCCACCGCATAGTCGCTACCGACTACAAATGGCATGGATGCGGCGGCATGGCGTTCGGCGGTGTCGATCAACGGCGCACGACGCGGATCGTCGTCTGGCAGTTCATTGGCGAGCACCATCCAGGCCCATGCGCGGCTGACATTGAGCCCATGCAGATGCGCGATTTGCCCATCGGTCGGATCGGAGACATCTGTCGGGATCAGGATTGCTGTTGGCTGCTCCGGTAGGCGGGGGAGAAACGCGTCGAACCAGGGTTGGAATTCGGCTGGTTCGAGCACGGAGCGCATGAGCACTGCTTCGGTGAGAGCGGGCGAGAGAAAGTCGGAACCGGATGGTTCGTAGTGGGCGGGATAATCGACATCGCGCAGGAAGAAACGAAAGGCGCTCATTTCGATCTCATCGAGAAGTGCCGAATCGCCTTCTTC
>JBBQPB010000131.1:0-6282 GCA_038331435.1 Thermomicrobiales bacterium
GGTTGGCGTTTCGTGCTTCACGCCGAAATCATCGAACCGCTTGGTCCAATAGTCGAGACCGTTGGAGCCATCGACGCGCAATGCCGTTCGTGTCACAGATCGACCCCCGCGCCGCTCGCTCGGCACCGGCCAGTCAAAAAACGTCATATCTGTCCCTGGGCTGCCCAACGCATCGGCGTAAAAGAGATGGTAAGCAGAGACATCGTCCTGATTGACACTCCGCTTGACGAGCCGCATGCCCAGCATTTCCGTATAGAACCGCTTGTTCACTCGAATCTGCGTCGAGATCGCCGTGAGATGATGTATTCCAAGTAGCTCCATCGAGCCCCCCTGTGCCGCTATCGATCGACTGTCATGCAGGAATGGTAGGTGCCCGACTGGCTCCTTCCCAGATACCGAAACGCAAACTCCTTGCTATCCTGCCGCATTCGACGTTCGTTCCAACATTCCCGGTTTCATTTGACTTGACAGGAGGGTTCGTAGATGACGAAACAGCTGCTCCGCCTGAACGTGCTCGCGTTGCTCATCCTCTGTTTTCTCAGCTTAAGCAACGCAGCCAGGGTCGATGCGAATAACGCAACTCCGGCTGCGTCGCCAGTCGCCAGCCCAACTGCAGTGGAACACTGGCCATCATGGGTGGAAATTGGTCCGAGCAATATGATCATTGCGCGCTCTGTACGACCAGAAAGCTGTCCCGTGATCACCATCGACGGTTCGAGCGGTTCGATGAACATCCGTGCCCTCCCCACCGAGAATCACCCGAACGTCGTTTGCGAAACCACCGTGCCTGCTGGCGCGAACACCGTCTCGATCGACGGCAAGGCGATGCCCATGCCGAACCCCGACCCGCAGCGAATTGTTGTGATAGGCGATACAGGATGCCGGCTCAAGTCGCCAGATGATTTTCAGGCTTGTAACGACCCGGTCCAATGGCCCTTTGCATCGATCGCCACATCGGCCGCGTCGTGGGACCCGGATCTGATCATTCATGTTGGCGACTACATTTACCGGGAATCTCCGTGTCCAGCCGGCAATGCGGGGTGCGCCGGTAGCCCATACGGAGATACCTGGGAGACATGGAATGCTGATTTCTTCCAACCATCCGCGCCACTGCTGGATGCGGCTCCATGGGTGCTCATTCGTGGCAATCACGAAGATTGCAGTCGCGAGGGCATAGGCTGGTTCCGCTACCTCGATCCAATGCCGATGCCGGAAACGTGCGAACCCTATACCGAACCGTATGCGCTCACAATCGGCAATGTGCAAGCAGTCGTGCTCGACGTTGCCTCGGCCCAGGACACGAAACCAACTGAAGACGTGACCGAGGCATTCAAACCGATCTTCGAACGCACGCTCGAACTGGCAGGTGACGGTCCGACCTGGCTCCTGACCCACCGGCCGATGTGGTCGATTGGGGCCGGAAACGATGGTCAACCCGCAGAGTGGTCGACGGCCACTTACGACCAGTCGGGATTCTCGCAACAATCCGACGCCTGGGACTTGGTGATCGCAGGACATGTGCACATGTCGCAACTGCTCTGGTTCACGCCCGAATCGCAACGAGCTCCGCAGTTGATCGCAGGTGACGGCGGCACAGAGCTCGACGATATGGCCACCGGTTTCTTCGATGGAAACACGCTCGGAGATCCCGATCTCATTCACGGTTGGCGGTGGCAGGATTTCGGTTACATGACGATTCAGCCCGTCGATGGAGGCTTCGTGACTGGGGTGCGGCTGCTGGACGAGTCTTCCCCGGCGACCTGTTTATTTGTCGGGCGGGAACTCACCTGTCTCGCTGCCTGAGTCCGGATACCCTTCCTTCAAACAAGAGCGTCGCACGATGTCGAAGGGGACAGGCGAATGGCAAGAGCCAGAGTGGGAATCATTGGCACCGGTTGGTGGGCAACGCATGCGCACTTACCAAGCCTGACGAGTTATGCCGATGCCGAGGTGATCGGCGTGGCCGACCTGGACGGCGAACGGGCACGCATCTCCGCTGATGCGTTCGGGGTCGAGAACGCTTTTTCCGATCACATGGAGTTGCTGGCCCTGGAGCCCGACGCGGTCGTGGTGGTCACGCCGCACCATACACACTATCGGCTCGTAAAGGACTCGCTGCTGGCCGGGGCCGATGTCATGGTCGAGAAACCCATGGTGCTCGATCCGGTGGAAGCACGCGAGTTGGTCGAGCTCGCGGCCAGTCAAAAGCTGAATCTCCACATCGGCTATCCCTTCCCGTTTACGCGCCATTCCCGGCTCTTGCGAACGCTGATCGCGGCTGGGGAGCTGGGCGAAATCGTGCTCACCTCGACGATGTTCGGCACGATCGTGCACGACTTCTACCAGGGCAACATGGACGTCTTCGGCGAGATTCACGAGGGCGCGCTCTGGGCGCCCGGTACCGAAACCTATAGCAAGGTCGATAAGGGGGGCGGTCAGCTCTATACCCAAGTCACTCATGCCGCCTCGCACCTCTTTTTCCTGACTGGAATGAAACCTGTCACCGTGGCAGCGTTTCAAGGGTCGCGCGATACCGAGGTCGACGAGTGGGATGCCGTTGCATTCCAGACAGATGGCGGTGCTGCGGGAACCGTAGCTAGCACCGGCTCGGTCGGACGCGGATCACCCACGGTCGAAGGGCACACGATCTTCGGGACCAAAGGGCACGCCCAGATCGATATTCATACCGGATTGCTCGACGTCACCCTGTACGACGGCCAAACGTTTAGCGAACCGCCACTGGCGGAGCATGAGCGCTATCCGCTCCATGCGACATCGCGACAGTTGGTGGATACCTTTCTGGGCCGCAGTCCCGCGGTGGCGTCTGGCGAGCTTGGCGCACTAACGGTGGAATTTCTGGATGCCGCCCGTCGATCGGCGCAGAGCGGCGAAATGGTGAGGATGTAACGATGCGACACGCCTTCAGGATGCGGCTCCAACCGGGCTGCGAATCGATCTATAAGGAAAAGCACGATGCCGTTTGGCCGGGGGTGGAAGCCGCCCTGCTGGCGGATGGGGTGACATCGTTTTCCATCTATCGCAGTGGTCTGGACCTGTTCGCCTATATCGAATCCACCCAACCGGGTAAGGACCCGCAGGAAGCCGATCAGGTCACACGCGATTGGTGGAAGATGATGGAGTCCTATATGGAATCGAATGACGACCACACCCCAAAAACCTGGGACCTCGAAGAGATGTACCACCTGGAGGCGGAACAGGGATGACGCGTAAAGACGACCGCATCGCGGAAGTGCGCACCTCGATTCCTTCGGAAACAGTGAGCGGGTATTTCGAAAAGACCCCGGGCCACTGGATCATCGATTCTGTCATCGCCAACCCCATGTCGGTTTATCCCGAGTACCATGCCCGCCGCTCGAGTTGGGGCTCGAAAGCAAACGGCACGGTTGTGGTCGAGCTGGTCACTGACTCGGGACTGGTGGGGATCGGACTCAGCCAGGGCGGCATCCCCGCCGCGCGCATCATCGTCGATCATCTCTCTCGATTTCTCCTCGGCTCCGATCCACGCGATGTCGAGCGGCTCTGGGACCAGATGTTCCGCGCCACGCTCCCCTACGGCCGCAAGGGTTTGCCCATCTGCGCCATTAGTGCGGTCGATATTGCCCTCTGGGACCTCTGCGGCAAGCTACGGGACGAACCGGTCTACAAGCTGCTCGGCGGTGAAACCAAAAAGGAGATTCCCTGCTACGTCACCGGACCGCAACCACTGGCGGCCAAGGAACTCGGCTTCTTCGGCGGCAAGATGCCGTTGCCCTACGGACCGGCTGACGGGCTCGAAGGACTCAACGCGAACGTCGAGATGGTCGCCAAAGCCCGCGAGCAGGTCGGGCCAGATTTCGACCTGATGCTCGACTGCTACATGGCGCTGGATGTCCCGTACACCATCGATCTCGCCAATGCCGTGCGCCCCTATCGGGTCCGCTGGATCGAAGAAGCCCTCATGCCAGACGATTACGACGGTCATTCGCGCATCAAATCCGCGTGCCCGTGGCAACGCTTTTCCACCGGGGAGCATGAATACACCCGCTACGGCTTCCGTGAGTTGATCAACCGCGGCAACCTCGACATCCTGCAGCCGGACCTCGGCTGGGTCGGCGGAATCACCGAGGCGAAAAAGATCGCTGCCATGGCGCAGGCCTACGATCTGCCGGTCATTCCACACGGTAGCGGTGTCTTCTCAACTCACTTCCAGATGGCCTCGTCCAACGGCCCATTTCAGGAAGTGCTGGCGATGAGCCCGACCGGCGACGAAATCGTTCCGATTTGGAACGGCCTCATCGAAGGCGATCCACTACCGGAGAACGGCGTCATCCGCCCGCCCGACCTTCCCGGTTGGGGCATCTCGCTCGGCGAAGGCCGCACTACCCTGGTCGACACTGCTGCGGTATGACATCTTCAGCGCGTTCCCGGATGGCTAAATCCCCGAGAAGGCGCTGAATCCTTCACCGAACGGAACCACTACCCCATTCACAAATACCGTACCGGCCCCACTCCGCCCGAGGCGTCGCTGAAAACTCGCAATGCGAGCTCCGCCCCTATCGCCAATGACTGCGCTCCCATGCGGATCGCGGGTCTAATCGACGAGATTACACGCATCCAGCCGTCCTCCAATCACCACAACGCACACCGCTGTCTCGATGACTGAATGGCACATTGACGCTTGACCGCCACCACGAACACTTGTACTATACGTACATAGCCTCGACGCACCCAAAGCTGTACGGACACGTTCTCGTCACTCTACGCCCGGAGTTCCCCGACTGATGTGCCGAAGCATCAAACCACTCTTCAATTTCGAGCCGCCTGCCACCGATGAGGAGGTTCGCGCGGCGTCGCTCCAATTCGTCCGCAAGCTGAGCGGCATGACCAAACCCTCCTCAGCCAATCAACTTGCGTTCGACAAAGCAGTCGAAGACGTCGCAATCGTAATGTCGAGATTGCTGACATCACTCGAAACCACGGCAACACCGAAGAATCGCGACATCGTAGCCGAACGTGCGCGTGCTCGATCCGCTGAGCGCTTTGCCCGGCCTACAATGTGAGGAGGTCTGTAGTCCCATGACCGTTGCCACCATCGACGCCCATGACCTCATCTCCGAAATCTATCAATCCGAGAGCAGACGCGTATTCGCGACCCTGGTGCGCTTGCTGGGAGATTTCGATCTCGCCGAAGATGCTTTGCAAGACGCCTTTGCCGCGGCGATCACCCAATGGCCACGCGACGGTATTCCCGAGAATCCCCGCGCTTGGCTTGTCTCAGCGGGCCGCTTCAAGTCAATCGACGGCATCCGCAAGCGCGCTCGTTTCGATGCCTCGCTGGCAACATTGGCCCGCGATCTCGACGAACGGATGGAAGACGAATACGACCTGGAAGACGCCGACGGTATCGCCGACGACCGCCTCAAGCTGATCTTCACCTGCTGCAACCCCGCCCTTTCGCCCGAAGCTCGCATCGCGCTCACCTTGCGGGAAGTCTGTGGGCTAACGACCGAAGAGATTGCGCGCGCGTTTCTTGTCTCCCCATCCACGCTCGCCCAACGCATCGTCCGCGCAAAGAACAAGATCCGTGACGCCGGCATTCCCTACCGTGTGCCCGAGCCGGCCGAGCTATCCGAGCGGCTGGACACCGTCCTGCAGGTGATTTATCTCGTTTTCTCCGAAGGGTATTTCGCATCCTCGGGCGAGTCCATCATCCGGGCGGATCTCACCGGCGAAGCGATTCGACTCACTCGGCTGCTCGTCCAGTTGCTGCCAGCACCAGAAGTGAGCGGGTTGCTGGCACTCATGCTGTTGCACGAATCCCGCCGCGCTGCGCGCACCGACGCGGAGGGCAACATGATCCTGCTCGACGATCAGGACCGCTCACTCTGGAATAACCTGTTGATCGACGAAGGCACCGCACTGGTCGAAGACGCATTGCGCTCGCGTCGCTTCGGTCAGTACACCATCCAGGCCGCCATCTCAGCGGTGCATGCCACGTCTCCCACCGCGCAGGAAACCGACTGGAACGAGATCGTAGCTCTGTACGACATCCTGCTGCTCGCCACGCCCAGCTCGGTGGTAGAGCTCAACCGGGCGGTCGCGATCGCCATGCGCGATGACCCGCAAGATGGCGTGGTCCTTATCGATGGCATCTTCGCCAAGGGCAATCTGCTCGACTATCCACTCGCCTGGTCGACCCATGGAGAACTCCTGCGCCGAAGCGGTGAGCACGAGCGTGCACTCGTCTCATTTCGGAAGTCGCTCGATTTGTCCCAACAGCAA
>JBBQPB010000132.1:0-6259 GCA_038331435.1 Thermomicrobiales bacterium
CGAGCGCAACACGGCCTGCAAATTGCCATGGAACGATCGGACCTTGCCGATGCTATCCGGCCGGTCGTAGTCCCAGAAGTACCGCTCGCCATCGAACTTGACCATCGGGGCTGGAAGATACTTCGCAAGCTCTTCCGTGCATCCACCGGCACCACACGATCCACCGGTCGAGCCATGCGGCACTGAGAAGGTCTTGTGCAGGTTGAACTGGCAGAGATCGAACCCATTTTCCCGCGCCCGCGTTATTCCCAGGATGCCGTTGGCATTTGCCTGGTCATATGCGCAGAGCCCACCTGCTTCATGCACGATTCGCGTGAACTCCTCGACGTGCGGATTGAAGATGCCGGTGTCTTCCGGATTGGTCATCATCAGTCCCGCCGTTCGCGACGATACCGCCGCTTTCAGGGCCTCCAGCTCGGGATAGCCATTGGGACCGGGCATCAACGTGATTACCTTGAACCCGGCCACCGCCGGAGCGGCGCAGTCGATGGGATGCGAGAATGCCGTCGAGATAATTTCGTCCCGCTGTTCCAGCTCTCCCCGGTCCCTGTGATAGGCGCGGATGATGCAGGCATTTGCGAAGATCGCCGTCGACCCGCCCGCCGGCTGGAAGGTGAACGCGCTCATACCTGAGATCTCGCACAGCATCTGTTCCAGGCCGCAGATGATCTCGAGCATGCCCTGCGTCGTATCGTCGTCCTGCAGAGGATGCAGGTCGCTCATCTCTGGCGTACGCGCGAAATGCTCGTTGATCTGCGGGCTGTACTTCATGGTGCAGGTGCCGAGACTCGCGTCCGGCGTGATGTGGCAACCCATGGTCATCTGCGACAGCCGCAGATAATGGCGTAGCACCCCAGGCTGCGAGATTTCCGGCAATACCGGTGCCTCCCGGCGCCGCATGGCCGTTGGAATCAGCTTCTCAGGATCGGAAAACGCATCCTGGATATCCGCCTCGACCGCCGGCGGTATATAGCCGCGCTCTCCCGGAGATCCCATATCGAGGATGAGCGGCTCGTCCCACTTGGCCGCATGAAACTTTCGTAGCTCGGTCACGCGAGCACCTCCGTCAAATTGGCAACCAGAAGGTCTATGTCGGCTTTCGTATGAACCTCTGTCACGCAATAGAGGGCGCTCTGCCCCAGATTCGGAAAGTCGCCGCTCAAGTCATGCCCGCCGAAGATCCCTCGCTCCAGCAATGACTTGTTGATCTCGGCGACAGATTTGCCCGTGTCCTCGAAATTCACGACGAATTCCTTGAAATGCGCCGATCCGAACAACGGCGCTTTCAAACCAGGAATGGCCGCAAGTTGGCCCATCGCATAGTGGGAGCGCTGCAGGATTCCCTCGCCAACCTCGCGAAGCCCAACCGGCCCCAGCAACGAGAGATAGACCGCCGCCGTAATCCCCCACAGCCACTGTGTGGTTCCGGTATAGTCAGGCGCATCCTCTCGCAGGTCGTACGAAGTTCGTTCCATCGACGACCAGCCGAATCCCCACTCCTCCCCGTTGCGGGAAGGAGCGATCGAGACCATGAGATACGGGTACTCGGCCACGAACGCAGGCTCGTCGCGGGAGGCGATGAATCCGCACAGGCCGCCGCTATACATCATGTGCACTCCCAATGCCTGTGCCTCACCGACCACGATATCGGCGCCGTAGTCCGCCGGGGCAGCCAGTACACCGAGAGAAATCGCGTCGACGCCCACCACCAGCAACGCACCCGCCGCGTGGGCAATCTCGGCGATCTCCGCAACATCCGGCTCGATACCACCGAAATACGACGGCACCTCGACATAGACCGCCGACACGTCAGTCCCTATTCTCGTCCGCAGATCATCCAGATCCAGGAGGCCGGTCGTCGGCTCGATCCCGATGAATTCCTGATCGATCCACAGACCGGCGGTGGTCGCCAGATTAGAGCGTTTGTCTGCCTGGAGCGAGCCCGTGATCAGCGTCCGCCGCCGACCGGTAATGCGCGCTGCCATCATCAGTCCGCTCGTCAGGGCCGCGGACCAGTCGTAGACCGGAGCGCTCACGACTTCCATGCCGATGAGCTCGCCGATCATCGACTGAAACTCGAAAATCGCCTGATGCTTGCCAAGGTCCGCATAGGTATCGCCACCGTAGGCAGTCAGAAACTCCGCTCGGCTATTGATTTCATCGCAAACCGCTGGAATATCGTGCGGCCAGCAACCGCCTCCCAGAAAGCTGAGCGCTTTGCTTGTCGGCGTGTTTTTCTTCAGCAGCCCGTCGAGCGTTCGCTTCAGGTCTCGCTCCGACAGAATCGGATCCGGCAGGTTCAGCTCCCGATCGAGCTTCAGGGATTCCGGAATGGCATCGAACAGCTCCTCGATGGAGGAAACTCCGATCGCGTCCAGCATCGCCTGCCGGCTTGCGGGAGCGGTATTCGGTATATACGGGTGAGTCTGCGTTACATCTGACACCGACGGTTCGTCTCCTCTGGTTCTTTCCGCGCTACGCAACGCCGCACCATTCGAGAGCGGTGGACGCATAAACCTTGCAGGCGTCGATCACGTCTGCACATGTCACATATTCATCGACCGCGTGCGCCATCATGACGTCGCCGGGTCCGTAACTCACCGAGGGAATTCCGCCCCGCTCCAGGTACGTGGCATCATCGACGGCCGGGAAACCCTGGATCACCGCGGATCGGCCCAACACGCGTTCATGCGCAACCGACAGGGCGCCGATCACGGGGTGATCGGGCGGAGTGTTATATGCGGGCCAATGATGCACCCACTCCAACGTCGGTCGGTTCGCTCGCAACCAGGAATCCTGGTCGAAAACCCCGTTTAGATAGTCGGTAATCTCAACCCGAACATCCTCCGGTTCGTCATTCGGCGGGTAAATAACGACGTAGTCCATCACACATGCGTGAGGAACGATGAACGGCACTGGCGGCCCCGGCGGATATCCGTAGAGGAGATTGAGTCCGAGGGTAAAGTGACCGGGTGGAAAGAGCGGATGATTCTTGCGCATGCCCCAGTCTGCTTCCAGCCGCTGCATCGCTTGGTAGACGAGGAATCCTTTGTCGATAGCGTTGACGCCATACGTCTCGCCCTGACCCCCAGGCCAGATGAGATTGCCACGCACCATGACATGGGTCGCCTTGCCAGGCACCGTAATGCGCAGCCAGTAGGTTCCTGGAGAACACGGGGCAATCACCGGCGCGCAGGAGAATCCAGACGGCTCGGTCACGATCGCGGCGTCCGCCGTATAGCCGCGGCGCACCGTCGAGGTGACGCCCCGTTCGTGATCCATCGTCTCTTCGCCGACGACGCTCTCTAGGATTAGGTCGCCTTTCAACCGAATACCGGACCGGGTAATCGCTTCGGCGGCCTTTGCCATCGACACCAATCCGGCCTTCATGTCGACCGCGCCAAGTCCGTACAGCTTTCCATCGTCGATCCGCCCGCTCCAGGGATTGCCCCAGCGCCAGGTTTCTGGATCTCCCGGGGGCACGGTATCGACATGACCATTCAAGATCAGTGAACGGCCACCCCCGGCGCCGCGCAGCGTGCCGGCCAGATTGTCCCGGCCCGGCTCCTCCGCCCAGGTGTCGACTTCACATCCTGCCGCATGAAAGGTACGGCTCAGGGCTGCGTTACAACGGGACTCGCCACCGACAAACTCTGCATAGTCGAGTCCAGGGTACTTGGGAGTAATACTCGGAATCTGAACTAGTTCGGCTAATGTCTCAAGGATTTCCCCTTCCATGGTCTCGATCCGATCCAGCACCGTTCTTACCGCGTCTTCGCTCACGACCTAATCGTTCCTTTTCAATAGACCGACGCTAACGCGTCCGCAAACTCGGGTCGAATGTGTCGCGGAGCCAGTCCCCCAGTAGATTGATCCCGACCACAGTCAGAATCACCGCCATGGCGGGGAAGAGCGTCATCCACGGACTCTCGGAAAGATAGTTACGCCCCTCGCTCAGCATGAATCCCCAGGTGGGAGTCGGCGGCTGAATACCGAGTCCGAGAAACGTCAGCGATGCCTCGAAGATGATCACGAACGCCATGTCCAGCGTCGCAAGCACCAGAATCGAATGCAACATGTTCGGCAGGATATGCCGGGTCAGAATCCTCCGGTCATCGAGCCCCATCGCTCGCGCGGCGAACACATACTCCATTTCGCGAATGCGCAACGTCTCGCTGCGCACCAGCCGTGCGTAGTTCACCCACAGCGCCAGCGTCAGCGCAATGGCCACGCTAATGAATCCCGGCCCAAGCACCGCCAGCACGATCATGGCCAGCAGAATGAATGGAATGGAAAGCTGCAGGTCGACTGCCCGCATGATCAGGGTATCGACCAAGCCTCCCCGAAATCCGGCTATGGCACCCAATACCGACCCGAAAACCGCCGCGACCAGAGTCACAAGAAATCCGATCGCCAGCGAGGCGCGCGCGCCATAGAGCATGCGGCTGAACGTGTCCCGCCCCAGATTGTCTCCGCCCAGCGGGAACTCAGAGCTTCGATCGATGAAGACTGGTTCCGCGAACTTGGCGCGTACCGAAGTCTTCGTGGGGCTGTGTGGCGCGACGATCGGAGCGGTGATCGCCGCCAGAATTGCCAGGCCGACCAGCACCGCGCCGGTCATCCCCTTGGTGCTTTGCAGCAGCGCGCGCACGAGTCGCCGCGCGCCGGTACGCCCGCTGGGGGCGCCCTCATCGTAGCCAGTTACCGACTGGGCAATCTGCGCTCCGCTCACCCGACACGAATCCTGGGATCGAGTACCGCGTAAAGGACATCCACCAGCAGATTGATCGTCAGAAAGATCAGCGCGGTGATCATCACGATTCCCTGAATCGTTGGGTAATCCCGCCAGGAAAGCGCCTGCACCGAGAACCGCCCGATGCCAGGCCAGGCGAAAACGTTCTCGACCACGAACGCGCCACTCAGGAGATAACCGATCTGCAATCCCAGGATGGTGATCACCGGGATCAGCGCGTTCCGCAACGCGTGACGCAGGACCACAGTGCTTCGCTTGAGTCCCTTCGCCTCCGCGGCCCGAATGTAGTCCTGGCCAAGCACCTCGATCATCGCCGAACGCACCATGCGGGCGTTATACGCTGCGGCTGCCACGCCTAGCGTGATCCCGGGCAGGAACAGATAGCGCAAGCTCTCGCGCAATGCGCTGGGATCTCCCGTCGTCACGAGCTCGCGAACCGAGCCTGCCATCGATCCTCCATACCCCGCCGCCGGAAAAATCCGCCACTCGACCGCAAGCAGCATGATGAGCAAAATGCCGAGGAGGAAGGATGGGATCGAAATACCGATCACCGCGACGATCGAACCCACGTAATCTGCCGGTCGATCCCGCTTCAACGCGGTAATCATGCCCAGCGGAACCGCGATCAGAATCGCCATGATCATAGCGAACACCGTCAGCTCGATCGTTGCCGGCAGCTTTTCCATGATCAAGGGGAAAACCGGCGAGCGGAAACGCAACGAATCTCCCATATCGCCCTGCAGGAGATCCAGCGAGTAATTCATAACCTGCACGTGCACAGGATCGGATAACCCGAGCTGATCGCGCACGGCATCCATATTTTCCTGCGTCATCCCCGGATTGCCGGACATCATCGCGTCCACCGGGTCCCCCGGAATCAGGCGGAGCAGGAGCGACACGATGATGAGCACCGCGATCAGCACGGCGAACATATGCAGCAATCTGCGAATCAGGAATCGACCCATGGACCTACCGGTCGGCGCATCGAGACGCCGGGGGCGGCGGCAGCGTGGTTGGCTGCCGCCGCAAACGAATTACCCTGGTTGAGCGGCCAGATCAGCCTTCCGTCAGCGACATCTCCTGCACGTGGATGAATCCGACCAGGTCGATCGCCAGACCCTCCACGTTCTCCTGCATGGCCGCGGCGTAGACACCCTCGAAGAGCATCAGCACATACGCCTCTTCATTGATTCGCTGCTGAGCGTTGTGCAGCAGCTCCAGCCGTGCCTCGGGATCGAAGGTAACCCGCTGCTGGTCCAGCCACCCGTCGAATTCCTCGTCGTTGTGGTCGCACCACGCGAACGGCTGTCCAGTTCGCAGGATCAGATGCAGGATGTCCGGATCGCTGTACGTGTAATAGAAGAAGGTCATTCCGTATTCGCCGGACGCCCCCTTCGGAATCAGCTCGCCAACCGGATACGACTCGACCTGCAGGTTGATGTTGACCTCGGCGAGATATTCCTGCAGCACTTCCGCCACCCGCTGGTAGACCGGTGACGCAATGTT
>JBBQPB010000133.1:0-6206 GCA_038331435.1 Thermomicrobiales bacterium
CGACTTGCGTGCGATGTCGGCAAGCTTCGAGGCGCTTTGCGCGATATCGGCCGCCGAACGGTTGTTGCGCGTTTTGAGATCGTTGGTCCCAAGCATGATGACGATGAGATCGAATGGCCGGTGCGATTCCAGCAACGGCGGAAGGTGTTTGCGACCGTTGCGGTCTTCCTCGATCATGTCTTCGATATTGGTGGTACGTCCGTTGAGTCCTTCTTCGATGACCTTGTAGCCGGGTCCAAGCTCCGATTGCAACACACCAGTCCAGCGTACATCGGGCGCAAAGCGTCCGGTTCCGTCCGGGTTTGCTCCCCAGGTATTGGAATCGCCGAAGCAAACCACGACTTTGGTCACATCTTCCTCCTGGCGCACCGGGTGGTGCGGTTTAGTTTCCTAATACTGAAAGCAGCACGGCATGCGATACGCCCGACGCATCGACAGCCGCACAAAGCACTTGACCAAGCTCATTGATCGCTACCGCGGCGGTGAGTGTCAATCCCTCCACAGGTTGAATGTATTGGTTGAGATCGAGCACCGCATCGGGCGCCCAGACGACCGCGGTGGTGGCGGGACTCGCCGTTGCTGGCGCGCTCAGTCCCACCGTTCCTGCGACCAGGCCGTAAGAGTTCACATCCGCGGCCGTACTCCAGGCTTGATTCTCCAGAGTTTGAAATGCCGTCATCGAGCCGTCGATCCATCCAAACGCCGCGATGCCGTTGTCGCCCAGAGCGGTTTGCTCCTCGTTGGTCGAGGAGTTCCCAACGACCATGCCTTGCTCACTGATAGCGATCGCTTCGCTGAGCGTGCCGCCAAGGGTTCCGAGTTCGACGGGATCTTCGTCGAGGCTGAAGATCACCGCTTTCCGCTGGCTTCCGTCCTCGGATCCGATCCAGCCCACGATTTGGCCCAGGCCATTGATGTCCTGCGCTGACGACGCCCCGTCATCTGGGGTTCCCTTGAGCTCGGCCACTTCCTGGTTGTCCCAGATAACGGCTCGTCGTGCCGCGCGGGACTCATCAACGGCAGCTTCTCCCACCGCTCGGCCATCGGACGCTACCGCATAGACCCGCCCGTCGAGCCGGTCGCCAGGCATTTCCACCTGACCATCGGTGGTCAGCATGACGGGAATTTCGGTGGCCGGTCCGGAGCCGTCACTCGCGCCGGCGCTCCACCCGCCAACCTGATTCGTATCGTTGATCGAGCTTGGAAATACCTGCTCGTCGGGGTCGCCTACCTGCGAGAACGCCCCGTTTTCGAGGATGAAAACGCTGGTCGCATCCGAGGAGGTGGCCGCCACTACGGCAGCGCCGTTGTTGTTCAGGGCAACCGGGACGACCGAATCGAAGCCTTCCGGGGAGCCGAGGGCGACTGCGGAATAGGCGGCCTGAGCGCGAGCGTCGAGGCGCCGGAACCCCGTCATGGTGGCTAATGCAACCGCGCTCGATATTCCTACAAAATGACGACGATGCATGATCGTTCTCCCTTACTTTCACGACTGAGATGCGGTGCCGGGGAAGGTCGCCTTGCGTGCGACTCATCAAAGCAGAGATTTCGGCTGGTAGCAACTGAGAGGAATGTGAGAAGTATGCGGCATCCAGAACGTGCTGGACTTCCTTATAATCGATATGCCATGGCAATTGTGCCAACGTTGCGCCCCGTCCCGGAGGAGTTTCGCTTGTACAACTCCGGGTTTCCACTCTGTTCGGGGAGCTCAAATCGTGTCTGAAGACTGTTCCCGGTACTCTTCGATATAGCGCAGCTTCTCTGGATGGGCGGCTAGATCCGCTGCTCGGATTTTGTCATACGAATGGCCCAGCACGCCGTTCACGATCGCTCCCAGGATAAGTCCCAGTGCCGCGAAGTTCAGGAAATAGAGCAGGATGATCGCGGTGCCCGCCGCCCCGTAGACATTCTGGTATGGCACGTGTCCCGCGATCGCCCCAAAGAGCTGAATCATCAGTACCCACGACGCGGTTCCCACGACGGCGCCGGGAATCGTCATCCGAGCGGTGAGCTCGACATCCGGCCCGACGAAATAGAGGATGAAAAGCACTCCGAAGGTAATTGTGATCGACAACACCAGCTGGCTCAGATTACCAAAGTCGAGAAGCCGTTTGTCGTGACCGCCCCAGCGCACCAACTGCTCGACGATGCGTTCGTTGGAGAAGGAAGCTGCAACGGTCAAAACCACCATCCCGGTGAAAAGGAGGGTTAAACCCAGCGCCATACCCCGTTTCTTCAAGAGGCTACGAGTATTCCGTATTCCATAAGCACGGTTGGTTGCTTCGATCAACGCGCCAACCCCGGCCATTCCGCCCCACAGCGCCAACAGAATGGCGAAGAGCGCCGTGAATGAAGCCAATTGGGTGCTCGCATCCGCAATGGCCTGGTCGACTCCTGCGAGCAGAATGATGTGTGCCTCCGGCGGAGCCTGCTCGTAAATGAATGTGCGCAACTCTCGGGTGACGGGAATGCCGAAATAGTTTTCCAGCAGCGCAGCGGCGGAGACGAGTACGAAGAGCGTCGGGAGGGCTGCGAAAAGCACGCTAAACGCGACCTGTTTGGCCAAGCCCATCGCGTCGATCCGCAAAAACGAGTTGATCGTTTCGCGCACGAGCTTGACGGCAGCCCGCTGATCGTTTCGGATCACCTGCATCACCACACCGAACTTCCTCGAGGCGGCCGTTCGGGCAGAGGTGGCGGTTTCCGTTGGTTCTGTCGTCTGGGTCATGCGGCTCCAATCCGGGTATGAATGCTACCCGACCCGTTTCGGCTTGCTGCGAATTGGGCACGGTCGGGTGGACCGATATCGAAGGATCCGATCTGTGGCATCTCTCCAGATGAGCAATCTCCCGCTATTCGCCAGCAACAGCGCGAATGGGATAGCGGGAGGAAACGCGCCAATGCGTTGCTTCTCTCCGCCAGGAGAGGCTGCTCAACATTGTTCAGGATTCTCATTGCCTCGCCGCTCCGGCACAATGGCGGAGACACGGCGGTAGTCTCAATCGCTTCTGCCGAGGCGGGTTCATGATCGAACGCAAAGGAGGTCATCATGTCTGAGCTTGGCGAGCTGGTTGCGGCCCTGGTCCGCATCGATTCGGTCAATCCCGATCTTCAGCCTGGCGCTGGCGGAGAAGGGGAGATCGGCGACTTCGTCGCGGACTGGTTTCTCGCGAACGGTATCGAAACCGAGATGCAGGAGGCCGCCCCGGGCCGCTCGAATGTGATCGGGATCGTGCGCGGGAGCAACGATGGACGTTCGCTCATGCTCAACGCACACATGGACACGGTTGGCCATGGTGGTATGGCCGATCCACTGGTGGGCGCGATCGAGGGGAACAAAGTTTCCGGGCGCGGCGCGTGGGACATGAAGGGGAGCCTGGCCGCCATCATGCTCGCAGCCCGGGATCTGACGGCGGATCCTCCGGCCGGCGACGTGATCGTCACCGCGGTAGTCGACGAAGAGTACGCCAGTATCGGAACGGCCGCTATCGTCGAGCGGTACACCGCCGGCGGCGCCATTGTCACCGAGCCAACCCAGCTTCAGCTCAGCGTTGCGCACAAGGGATTTATCTGGTTCGACATAACGACAAGCGGCGTGGCCGCTCATGGATCGAAACCCGCGCTCGGTGTCGACGCCATTGCCAAGATGGGCAAGGTGCTCGTCGGACTGGAGGAACTCGAGCGGCGGTTGCTGGCAGGTGACACGCACCCATTGCTGGGCACCGGATCGATCCATGCCTCATTGATCAGCGGAGGAACCGAACTCTCCAGTTACCCAGCCTCCTGCACGCTCTCTATCGAGCGGCGCCTGATTCCTGGCGAAACGCCCGACGCTGCGGAAAAGGAGCTTCGCGATCTGCTTGATGCCGCCGCCATTGACGATTCCGACTTCGAAGCCAGCCTTGAACGCGGGCTCTACCGATCTCCGTTCGAACAACCGCTGGATAGTGATATCGTGGCGTTGGTGCGTGATGCAGCCACCGCGGTCACTGGAGCATCACCGGCGTTCGCCGGCGAATCCGGCTGGATGGACTCGGCCATCCTCTCGGCTGCTGGAATTCCGACGGTTATCTTCGGTCCGGACGGAGCCGGCGCGCATGCCGACCTCGAGTGGGTCGATCTCGATTCATTGGAACAATGCAGGCAGATCTACGTGGCCACGGCGCGCGCATTCTGTCGATAGGGGAGAGACCATGCGATTCCTGGCCGGCGGGATCATGCACGAAACCCACTCTTTTTCCAGCGAGCCAGCTCCATTCGAACGCTTCCGTATCTGGCGCGACGACGAGATACTGATTTTTCGAGGCATGAACCATTCATTCGGTGGTACGCTCGACGCCTGCGAAGGGCTCGGCATCGATTTCGTTCCGACCTTTTTCGCGGACACACTCTCAACCGCTCCTCCGAGCCGCGCCATCTTCGACTCGATGACTGCCGAACTCTGCGACCGTATCGCGGCGGCGTTGCCAGCCGATGGCATCGTGCTCAACCTGCACGGCGCCATGGTGGCCGAGGATGTTCCCGATGCCGAAGCGGAAGTCGTCAAAAGGGTACGGGCCATTGCTGGCTACGACATTCCCGTAGCGGTGACGCTCGACTTTCACGCCAATATCGGTGCGGACATGGTCGCGCTTGCCACCATCGTCACTGCCTACGACACGTACCCGCACACCGATGCCGCTGAGCGGGCGAAGGAGGCTGTTGAGTTGCTCTGGCAGACGGTGGAGGAGGAAATCTCGCCGGTGATGGCGCTCGTCAAGCCGCCGCTTTTGTTGGTTCCCCAGGAGATGCCAACCGGGTATGGACCGTTCCAGGAAGTCTTCGCGCACGCCCACGCGTTGGAAACCTCCGGCGAGGCCCTCACCATCACGATTGCCGGTGGCTTCGCCTATTCCGATGTCCCGATCGCCGGTGTGAGTGTGCTGGTCACGACTGACGGCGATCCTGAACGCGCTCGTGCGATTGCCATCGAACTGGCAAACGAGCTCTGGGATCGGCGTGCAGAAATGTCCTTTACCAACCGCTCGCCGGAGGAGGCCGTGCGCCAGGCAATCGCGTGCACAGAAGGTCCAGTGATGCTGATCGATGTCGGTGACAACATCGGTGGGGGCACCACCGGCGATGGCACGGTCCTACTGGCCGAGCTGCTGCGCCAGAATGCCCGGGACGCGGTGGTGGTCATTGCCGATGCAGAAGCAGCTGCTTCCGCCATCGCCGTCGGACCAGACGGAGTGTTCGATGGACTGGTGGGCGGGAAGGTCGATGCACTGCATGGCGATCCCGTGCAGGTGACCGGGCGGGTGCGGATGATCTCCGATGGCCGGTGGACCCATGAAGGACCCGAGAACGCCGGGGTACCGGTCGAGAGCGGTCTCACCGCGGTGGTCCAGTCGGGTGGCGTCTCTGTCGTTCTCACCTCTACCAAGATCGCTCCCGGCGATCAACAGCAGCTCAAATCAGTTGGAATCTGGCCTGATCGGCAACACATCATTGTGGTCAAGGCGGCTGTTCGCTGGAAAGGCGGATACGAACCAATCGCGCGGCACGTCTTCTACGTGGACACCTCCGGTCTCGGCGCCACCGACCTGTCGCGCTTCGACTTTCGTCATCTCTCTCATCCAATGTATCCGCTGGACCGGGATGTGGTCTTCGGAACAGCATGACATGACTTGGTGTCAGCAGGGAAGGCGGCGGCGCGTCGTAGTCCCAGCGGGACTTTGAGTGCGTAGCACCACCGCTCTGGCACGGTGCGGTCCACACCAAACGATTCTCGGGAACAATGCGCGAACTTCGCTACGACCGACGGCGAGACAATTGCCAAAGCAGCAAGGCATAGAACACTGCCGCCCAAACCAGCAACACCACCAATGCTTGCCATTGATTGTCGTAGAGATCGGTTTCTGAGAAGGCGTTCGTTAGCAGCTTCATGCCCGCGCCGGTTGGCGTGAGCCCGGCAATGCGGTCGACCACCGTTGGTAAGCCAAGACCGATCAACGTTGCCGGAATGATTGCCGGAATCAGGAGCAAACCGGACCAGGTGTTGAGCTGCGTCGCGCTTTTGAAAACACTGCCGAGCAACAGTCCAAACCCAAGCAGGCAGAACGCCAGCGCAATCATCGATCCGACAAACCAAATGTCCGTCACCGGTTGCAGACGAGTGATGACCAGCAGGATCACGGTCATGATGGTCACGTAGGTGGCGCCGA
>JBBQPB010000134.1:0-6181 GCA_038331435.1 Thermomicrobiales bacterium
GATGCCGCCACCGCTGAAATTTCCCGCGCCCAGATTTGGCAGTGGATCCGTACAGGAAGTACCACCGACGATGGCGAACCGATCACCATCGATCGCTATCGCACCATTCGCGACCAGGAGCTCACCAACCTGGGTCGTACCCCAACGCAGCAGCAAGCGGCCGGTGTACTCGATCTGTTAATCGAGTCGGAAAAATTCATTCCGTTCCTGACCATTCCGGCGTATACGCTGCTCGACTAATCGAGCCCAGAACGACAACGATGCAAGCAGGGGGCGGGAGCATACCCGCCACCAGGATTGGCAGAACAAAGTGGCTCGGAGCGAACACATGAGCCGGACCGCGGCGACAGCGGACGAACAGCCGGCCTCCGAACCCGGCCAGGATTGGATCGTGCGTCGTCCCGGTTCCCGGGAGCGGCGCTGGTTCAGGATGCACGCGCTGATTCGCGGCCTTTTCTGGCTCATACCTTTTGCGATCGTCTACCTGATCTGGGTGTACTGGTTCGAGGTGGGCTTCTCCGATCCCATTCCACTGGCAATTCTGGGGCTGGGCCTTCTCCTGCTCCTGCTTTTTCTCCTTTGGGGAGTGGTCTATCCGCGCAAGTGGGAAGTGGCCATCGGTCCGCGTGACGTCATGGTCAAACGTGGCATCCTGGCAACGGCATGCGTTTTCGTCTCCTATGACCGTGTGCAACAGATCGACAAGGTCTCGACACCGATCATGAGCCATCTTGACCTCACCGAGCTGGTGCTGCACAGCGCCGCCGGCGGGATGCGCATCTACGCGCTCGATCCTGCCGACGCCGATCTGATCGAGAGTCGCGTGCGTGCCAACCAACCGATCATCCCCCTCATACGCCAATGAAGCTGCGGGAGCAACTACACCGAAACGATCCGATCCTGGCGGCCAATGGCAACGACTCGGTCGAACCGATCGTGGATCGTCCGTTGCACTGGTTTGCGCTGTACACGTATTGGAAAACCCTGCCGATTACGATCGGCATCGTCACCCTTATTTCGCTGCTGCCCGGTGTTATAGCGGTGTTGATCGTGACTGGATTCGGGCTCTTCTATGAATTCGGAGATCAACTTCCGTCGTTTCTGGAAAACACGGTCCTCCAGGACGCAATCGACTACGAACTGCAGGGCGCGGGGCCGATTCTGGATCAGCTTCGACACAACCGCTACCATCCCGAACTCACCATCATTCTCATACTCGTGGCCGTTTCGTGGATCGTGGTGCGTACCCTGCAATGGAAAAGCACGGTCTATGGGGTCGACAACGAGCATATATGGATCCAGGGCGGGATCTATTGGAAGTGGGAACGGCGACTCCCTATCGAGCGCGTGCAATCGCTTGAGTTGCGCGCGAGCTGGCTCGACCGCATCCTCGATTTGCGCGCGGTGGAATTCGTCTCGGCGTCGCCAGACCACAACGCCGCCACGATCCGCCTCGCCGCGATTCCCACTCGGGACGCCATTCACATTCAACAGATCGTGCTTGGCGCCACCCATGCGGATCTCGACGACTCGTACGGCGAGCTGGAAGCGCAGCCGGACCGCGTGCAACTCGCAAGCATCTCGACTGCGCAGCTCATTGCCGCTGGTATCACCAGCTTTGAGATAAAAATGAGCTTCGTCGGCGCCCTCGCGGCGTTTCATATTTTCAGCAAGTCCTATCTCAAGGAGTGGCGCAACGATCTGATCCACTGGTTTGTCAACACGGTCGAGCAGCGACACGCGTTTGCCGATGTCGTTGACTTCACCCTCGTCTTGCTCGCGCTCTTCTGGATCCTCTCGATCATCACATTCGTCGCAACCTTTAGCCGTTTCCGGTTGGAGCGGCTCGGGCATCTGGCACTGATCGAGCATGGTCTGGTCACACGACGCTGGCGAGCGGTGCTTCTGCCTCGGGTGCAGGCGATCACGTTCCTGGAGACGCCGGTACAGGAGTGGCGCAATGCCGGGTCGCTCCGAATGGAGCTGGCAGGCTCGCACCAGAACTCCCTCGAACGCAAGATGCTGCTGCCATCACTTCCGCGCGATCAGGCACTTGCAACCTTGGAGCGGCTCTTTGGAGGATTCTTCTTCGAAAACATCGCCCAGGAGCTTGGCGAGTTCCGCCACGTCCCAGCCACATCCAAACGGATGTACACGATGTTCTGGGTTTACCGAATCCTGGGACTCGCGGCCGTCCTTGTCGTCCTGGACTGGGCATCGCGCGATATCAAATTCGAGCATCTGGTTGTTGCCGGTATCGCACTGCTCGCGATTCCCGGCTATTTCTACGGCCGGCGGCAGTTCAAAGATGCTGCCTGGCTCATGAACGACGACCGCGAGCTGATTGTGCGCGAGCGGCATATCAACCGCAGAACGATCGTCTGTCCGGCCGACCGCTTGCAATGGCGCGGGTTTAAGCAGATGACGTTGCCCTACCGCAAGCCAGGCACCGCGACGGTTGTGGCGTTCGTGGCCGCGTCGGGCAAGGTCGATGGAGTAGGCAAAGGCATCATTGGGATCGGTTGGCCGATCATCGACGGGCGCCTGCGCATCCGCGGAATTCCTCGAGCGGAAGCCGACGCGCTCCTCGAGCAAATGGGCCCCCAGTCTGACCAACCGCACTACCGCCCGCACGTCGTATAGGATCTGGCAGAGGAACAAAAGACCCCATTCCCTGTCCTGGGAATGGGGTCTTTTCCGCCGTAGGTCGGTCCGGAACTATGCGATGTCCTTCTTGTACCCGAGCGTGTCCGACAGGTTCTGCATGTACTCCTCTTCGGACCGGGTCACTTTCTCGCCGCCCAACCCAAGGAAGCCACCAGTCTTGGTCGCCTGCACGGCGGCATTCGCGGCGGTAAGCAGCAACTGCGCCCACGCATCGGCGTCGTCCGCACTCCCCTTGGCCAGAATCGCATCATGTGATGATTTGGCCGCAGCGAGACCGTCTTCGACCGCTTTCTGAGCCGTCTCCGGTGTCGACTTTGCTTCGTTTTCTGCCTTATCGAGGTCAGACGGGTCGGTATCGGTCACAATCTGCTTCAGCAGGGGATTGCTCGAATCGCCCACATAGATTGCCGACGCGCGCATTGCCGCGACGATCTCACGCATTAGCCCGAAGGAACCACCCTTCTCACTCATGCCGGCTCCCAGAACCACCTCGCCAAGCGCCTTGGTAAGGCTGGCGAGCTCTTCCTTCGAATAGGCATCCGCGGGAACTTCGGCGACGTCGGTCACGGTTTCGACAACCTCGGTTACGTCTTCCTTAGACTTTTCTGACATGTAGTTCTCTCCCTGGCAAACGGTCTTCTCGATCGACGGGAAAGCGTACCGCATCGCCAGAAATTGCCTCAGGCGTCACTCTCCGGGGTGCCATCCTCGGATGTCACCACCAGATTTGGGACGATGCGTTGCGGCCCGGTTTGCTCGAACGCGTAGGCATATCCAATCAGTTGGGCGTCGGCGCATCTTGTCCCAATAAACGTCAACCCACCAGGCCTATCGCCGCTCAACCCGCGCGGTACCGTGATCGCCGGATAGCCCGCCAATCCGTACTGGAGCGACCAGGAATCGTCGAGGGAGACAAGCGCGTCCACATCGTTGGAAACCAGAAGATCGTCGATATAGGTCTGCGTCATCATGGTGGCATTGGTTGTCAGCTCGGCCTCTTCCGCGGTCGAGAGCGCACAATCCTCCGCCTCTTCGAGCCGAGCCTGGCCGAGTGGCATATACGTATCGGGATCGGAATTGTTGACAGCGATGATGTCGGCCAGCGTTGCCGGCTCGAGCTGGTTTTCCGCCAGGTAAGCATTGATGCCATCACGCAACCCGCAGGCGATGATGTGCCACCAATCGGGCTCATCCATTCCTGGCTGCTGTACCACGACTACTTCGGCGCCAGCTGCCTGGAGCGAATCGAGCACCCCATTGATGTTAAAGCTGGCCAGCACGTCCTCGTCGCTCATCGAGGGATCGGGGCCGACCAGCCCGAGCCGAACCCCTTGCAACGCATCCGGATCGAGCACGCTCATGAAGTCGACCCCCGCCACCGGCGAGGCCAGCGCTGAACGGGTATCGGCAGTGTCGAGCTGCCCCGCAAAGACCGTCAAAGCCGTCGCGATATCGGTCACGGTTTTGCCCATCGGACCGGGCGTGTCCCAGGCTGGAGAAAGCGGAATAATGTTGTCGGAGCTCATCAATCCGGTTGTCGGGTGCATGCCGACGATGGAGGCATAGCTGGCCGGAGAGATGATCGAGCCGATCGTTTCGGTACCGATCGCCAGCGGAGCGAAGTTCGACGTTACCGCCACCGCGTTACCCGTGCTCGAGCCGCTCGGATCGCCGCCAAATGGGCTGTCGGTTTGCCCACCAAAAGCGCTATAGCCGTTGGCGATAGACATATTCATCCAGTTGGCCCATTCGGTCATGTTGCTTTTGCCGAGAATGACCGCACCGGCGTCCCGCAGTTGCTGCACCAAAAAGGCATCGTGCGCTGCAGGGCTATCAGCCAGGGCGATCGCGCCCGCTGTGGTGGCCAACGCATCGTCGGTGGCAATGTTCTCCTTAAGCAGCACCGGAATGCCCTGGAGCGATCCCTTGCTTTCTCCGTTGGCGCGCTGCACGTCACGCAGATGGGCCAGGTAGAGAGCATCGGGATTGATCTGCGTCACAGAATTGAGTTGGCCGACGTCGTAGGTGCGAATCCGCTCGATAGAGAAAAGGACCAGTTCCTGCGACGTCAGCTTCCCAGCCTCCATCAAGCGTTGGAGCTGCTGCACATCGGCCTCGACGATCATCCCCTGCAGCTCGACCATCCGCTCAGGCGTGATCGCCGCCAGCGCCTCCTCGAACGGAGAGAAATCGAGCGGACGATAGGGGGTATTTGGCAACCAGGAGAGATCCGCTTCGTCCACGGTATCGTCGGGCGTGCCGTCGTCCGCTAGCTGGGCGTCGTCGTAGGTTGACTCTTCCTCGTAATAGAGGTCTTCGCCAGCGGACCCGTCGTCACTGGTATCGTCCTGCAACTCCTCATCCTGCGCATGAACTATCGGATGTGAGACCACGGGCATCAGGACCGTGAACATCAGCACGGCAACCAAAAGCAGACGAATTCGAATCACCAGACTCCACACCATTACGTTCGAGACCACGGACCTGTTGCAACGATTTGCTCGGTCCGGGAGAGTGAGGAGCGGGAGAAGTCCGGCGCAATCGATGTCGCGGCGCAGTGTAAGGCACGCACCTTAACATGACCCAGCACCCGTGTTGCTATACCGAAAATGTCGTGTCCCGATGCGCGCGCAGCCAGGACGGCGTGATTTGCTCAGTCAACGACGAGCGGAAACGCTCGATCCGCGTGATCCGATCGCCGGTACCCAGATAGTCGAGCACCAGATCCCTGCCCGCGAAGTACGTGAAGATGTAGGGTCGCCAGAGCGGATCATCGACGAAACGGAAGCGCCGCTCGGCCCGCTCCTTCGGCGCAAGCTCCCACCGCTGCAAATAGTCGATGATCTCGGTCTCGCTGGCACCCTGTTCGTGGCGCAGCATGGCGGCATTTCCGGCAACTGCCCGCAAACGGCCAAACAGGCGCTCGATTCGTTCCTCACGCTCCGGATCGCCCTGAATCCCCAACGCGGGATAGAGCAGCTCGGACTTGAAGACGATCCCTTCGTCACCCGGAAAGATTTGCTCTTCTGCGACGGTAGCGATCCCTTCGCTGATGACGCACTCCGGGGTGTTGATCAGGTGAATGGCGTGCTCGGCATAGGCGCGCTCCTGATAAAGCACGCGATCCTTGAGCGAATGCTCGGTGTGGTGACCTGGATACCCCTCGTGCGCGGTCAAATCGGTCATCGCATTGGCACGCAACGGGAGATCGACATTGATCTCGACCAACGATTTCGCGTTCCCGAGATACCAGTTGTAGCCGGACCACGGTTTGTCGACGACGAACGCAAGCTCGATCGACTCGCCCACCGGCAGCTCCACGATCTCCCGCGTGCGGTTGCGCGTCTCATTGAGGATCAGGTCGAAACCGGCTCGCGCGGTGGCATTGTCGATGATGTAATGGTCGCGCCAGGCAGTCATCCGCTCCAGCAACGGGCCGCGTCCGGGCACGATCTCCTCGAGCTCGGCGATAGCCGCTTCGAAGGTTGACTCCGGCTCCATGGCGATCTCGATG
>JBBQPB010000135.1:0-6159 GCA_038331435.1 Thermomicrobiales bacterium
CGTTGCCGCGGGCGTTGCGGGTGGCGCCCCCCGGCTGGAACGGGATGATCTTGCCCTGGTTGCCGGGCGTGTTCAGCCCCAGCAGGGCGCGCAGCCCACGCGGTTCCTGATCGGACCGGCGAGTATCCAACACGCCGGCGAAGATGACCACGATGCCGATCGACAAGGAGATATAGAGGTATTCGCGTTGGCCCAACCGGGTGAGGGTACCCCCGGATGCGACGAAAAAGGTGCCGAGCGCGATAAGGATGCAGCCGATCATGCGGCGGCGTTGGGTGCCGAGCTTACGGAACTTCCAGGCTGACCAGAGCGCCCCACCGATGAGCACCAGGCTGCCGCCGATGTTCAGGAGCAGGGTGACCGCGGTCAGGCCGGCATTGCGTCCGAGCGCTTCCCAGCCGTCATTCGCGAGCAGCGATTCGTCGATAGGAGCATTGACAACCAGCGTGATCGCCAGCGCGGTCAACAGCAGCATGGCCCCCGGCGCAAACTTGGCGATTCGCTTGCCGGCCAGCAGATAGAGCTCGCCGAGGGCCAGATATCCAACCACCAGCACGGCGCCAGTCAGGTAATAGACCCGCACGATGGCCGGGGTCCAGCCAGAGAGCGTGCCGAGCACTTCCGACCCGGCGGCGATGGCGAAGATACCAAAGGCGATGGTCCAGACAACCCGGTCCGGCCGGGGGCGCCGCAACGTGTCTTTGCCGATGACGGCCATGCAGCAGAGGCTGACGACGAACGCGATGATGGGGAAAACGACCAAACTCAGTTCCTGCCTGCCCAACGCCCAGTGGTGTATCCGGCGAGTGTTGCGAGGCTCGCCGGTTCGTTGAGGACAGTATACGGAGGAAGCGGAGCAGGCAGCATGTGGAACGCCGCGGGCAGAACGGGAATTGGCCTTCAGTTGTCAGCAGTTCGTTCCCGCAACGAGGGCCATGCGCGCGACGCGGTACCTCGAAGATGTGCTGTCTCCTGCCTGCTACGTCGCCGGGTTTGCGATCTGATCGCGGATGTAGGCGATGATGCTGGCGAGCTGCATATCCGACATGCGGACAGTGGAAATCGGCTGTTGGCCAGTGTGCCCCTCGGCGGTGCGGACGAGGTCGAAAAGCTCCTGATCGGTCATGGCGATGACCGGGCTATCGGGAACGGTGAGCGCGGGGCCCTGGCCCGCTCCACTGGGCTGGTGACACGCCATGCACTGGAATTGGAACTGTTGCTGGCCGAGGCGCACATCGCCGACTGGAAGACCGCCGTTCACTGGTACCGGCGTGCCACCTGCGGCGATAGCGGAGGCTGCGGCAACGGCGACTTCGGATGCCTGAGCGATCTGCTCGTCGCTCAAGGTCGCGGTCGGCTTGATCCCGAGCGCGTTGTTGATGTCTTGCTCGCTGGCGCGGCCACAGGCTACCACCACGATAAGCACCGAGAGAAAGGTGAGTGCCAGAACCGAGCCACGTTTCCGCATTCAGAGTCCACCTGCGTCCGGGTGTGCCGAACAGTGCCGTATTGTCATCCGCGTCGATGCCTTTGCCAGTCGATGATGGGGCGTAGCGTAGCCGCGTAGCACGAACTGTGTCAACGAAGCAGGCGACACACAGCTCCCGGCAGGTAAGAGCGAACGGGCATCAGACAAGAAACAAGAACCAGAGAATCGTAAATCACGTGCACTGCGTGCTGGCAACTCAGGGAAGCGAAAAGTCGATCTCGTTGATGACTGCGTCGATCTTCCACTGGCCGTCGCTGGAGACGAGAATGAATTCGAAGATCTTATGAACCGGGATCAGGGCGGGGTCGAGCGTGACCGTGGCGAGCACGCGGTGGTTGGGAAGCTCGTGCAGGTCGATAGCGACGATACGGGTGAGCTCGTCCGGATCGTTCGGTTGCGGCGTGGCGACCGCGGGAAGATCGCCGGGTTGGAGAATGGTGGCGAGGTAGGCGTCAGTGTAGAGGGCATAGGCGCGCAACCGGTCGCCGGCGTTGAGGCAGGCGAAGAGGGTTTCGATGGTGGCAATTACGGCCTGCCCGGCCTCCGAGACCGGGTCGATAACGCTACCGGTCGCCGGACGCTCGATCGACGTAGTGGGTGTCGCGCGTGCAAGGATGCGTTCGAGATGTTCCAGCGTGCGCGGTTCACCGGCGCAGCGGTCTGGATTGGCGTCGAACGCAACCGGCGTGCCCGAGGCAGACACCGTTACCGGCAAGACGAACGACAACGCGATGACCCACGCGATGACGAACGAGATGCCATGCCCCCACACTGTCATTCTGAGCGAAGCGAAGAATCTCTCTCGTGGGTGCCAGGAAACGACAGTCCAGGTTGGAGACTGATTGCCGATCCGCGACATTTGCGGGACGAGCAACGGCAACCACAGGGGGTTGCCGCTACCGTGGCGGCGCGGTCGCGATGCATTCCGTTCTGAAGGGCCAAGCCATTGCATACGTTTTGCCTGCTATTGGTTCGGCACATCGATTTCGCCGGTGCTGATGAGCCAGACACTCCCGCTGAGCACGATGCCCTCGCTGAGATCGACCTCCAGCCGGCTGGGACTTCCCATCTCGATGCCCTGATCGATCGAAACCGCGTCCAGGCCCAGCCGCGCCTGTAGATACGCGCCGAAGGGCCCGGCGGCCGAACCGGTGGCGGCATCTTCCCCGCCTGGGATATCCGCCGCAAACATGCGCGCAGCCCAATGCCCGGGCGCGACTTCGGCTACGAGGTAGCAGTTGTGCGCGATACGCGCATCGCTTCCATCACCCACCGCTGCGCGGAACGCTGGCCAGTCGACCGCGATCCGTTTGAGCGCGGCGGGATCGCGCAAGGGAACGATCGTCGTTGGTAATCCAGTCGAGGCGACCTGCGCTGGCAAGGATGCGTGCACATCTGATGCGTTCAGCCCCAGCGCTTGCAGAATTGGGACGGAATCGACCTCCTCGCCAAAGACAACCGGGTTCTGGCGCAAGGTCGCGGTGGCATGGCGGTCATCGCGCTCGACCCAAAGCTCCTGTAACCCGGACCCCGTCTGCTGCACATAGTGCGCGTTCGTCTCCCCGGTGCGGTACGCCCAGGCAACCGCGGTGCCGATCGACGGGTGCCCGGCGAAGGGAAGCTCGTCCGAGACCGTAAAGATGCGGTGCCGATAGGTCGCGCCCGGATCGGATGCGGTCTGGATAAACGAGGTTTCGGCCAGATTGAAGCGCCGCGCCAGGGTCTGCATCGTCTCGGTGGCGACATCGTCGGCATCGTGAATCACTGCCAGCAGGTTTCCCTCCATGGGGCGAATTGCGAAAACATCGAGCAGCGTCAGAGGATAGGCCGGCATGTCTGCTCTCCTGGGTTCGGGGTCCAGCGTCCAGGGTCCAGTGCATTTCCTCTGGACCCCGGACTCCGGACTCGTCTAGCTCATCAATGCCTTCTTGGTGGCGACTAGCAGGCGGCCGCGCTTCTGCGCGAGCTCGGCGATCTGCTCCGGGGTGTATTCGAACATGCCGCCCTGGGTCTTGAGGCCCAGCTTGCCGGCGGCGACCTTTTCGGTGATGGTGCTGGAGATGCCGGTGTTGTTGCTCAAATCCTTGTTCAGATAGCTGGCGACGGCGGAGTAGATATCCAAGCCAGCGACATCGAGCAATTCCAGCGGACCGATGACGGCCAGCTTGTAGCCGATGCCCCACTTGGTAATGGTGTCGATATCCTGCGCCGAGGCGACGCCCTCATCGAGCAAATGCAACGCTTCGCGCATGATAGCGTAGAGAATACGGTTCTCGACGAAGCCCGGCACGTCCTTGTCGACGATGCCCGGCACCATGCCGATCTTGCCGATGAGCTCGACGATCGTCTCGACGGTGGTGCCGTCGGTCTGCTCGCCCTTGATGACCTCGATGACCGGAATCAGATGGGGCGGGTTCGACCAGTGCATGCCGACCACGCGGTTCGGCTCGCTGATGCCATCCTGCAGCGTGGTGATGGGGATTCCCGAGGTATTCGACGCGAGAATGGTGCCCGGCTTGCTCTGTTTGGACAGCTCCTCGAAGACGGCTTTTTTAATTTCCAGCCGTTCGGGAACGGTCTCCACCACGAAATCAGCGTTGCCCACGGCTTCAGCCTGATTGGTGGTGAGGGTGATGCGGCCCTTGGCCACGTCGGCTTCCTCCGCTGTCAGGAACTCACCGCCGACCATCGTCTTGAAGACGAAATCGATGGTGCCCTTGGCCTTTTCGATCTGCTCGTCCTTGATATCGGAGAGATAGGTGTCGAACCCGTAGCGGGCGAATGTGGCAGCCATACCCGGCCCCATGGTCCCCGCTCCGACAACGGCAATGGTTTTGATGTTTTCGATGCTCACTGGTGTTTCGATCCTTCCTGTACTTCGAACCTGATCTACTTGGTGGACGATACGTGATGGCCACCCCGCCCGAGGTTGAATCCCCGGGCTACCGGTACAAAACCTCTTCGAGGTTGAACAATCGGGCTTCTACGTCCCCGGGTTTCAACCCGGGGCTAGTGGCTACGAAACCTCTTCGAGGTTAGTGGCCGATTCTGGCCGACCACCGAGATTCTCGAAGTTGGGCCAGAGATTATTTGATCGATGGTGCTCCTCCTGGGTGGTGATGTATCGCATGATCGTCGGAGGGGATTTTTCTCCGAACATGAGAACTCCATATTCAGACTGCCACCCCGTCCACTCCACCCCTCCACCCGGATTCCATGTGCGCGTGAGGAGATGGCTGGACTTCCCTTTGAGCTGTTCGCGATCTGTGCGGGTGAATAGACCGGTGGGGTCGAAATCGCAACATGAACATGCTCTGGCTGAACAGCTACTGCATGGATGAGGGATCGCAACTCCTTTGCTTCCGCTCGGATTGCCCTTATCGCGGTTTCCGCATTCTCGCCAAACAACACCGCTTCGCGGTTTTTCGTACCCCAGATGAAGTGGTAGTTGATTCGCCAGAATGTCATGTTTCCCGAGTTCCGAACCTCGAAGAGGTTTGATTAGTTAGCCCCGGGTTGAAACCCGGGGACCAATGCGCCGCGTTTCCAACCTCGAAGAGGTTTCGTAGCAGTAGCCCGGGGTTTCAACCCCGGGCGGGCCGCCGCGGAGACCCGGACTAATGCATGCTGATGCCGCCGCCGATGTTGATAGCGGAACCGTTGATGAATTTCGCCTCGGGGGAGCAGAGGAAGACGATCAGACCGGCGATGTCTTCCGGGGTCTCCAACTGCCCGATGGGGGTGTGCGACTGCACGTAATCGAAATGCCCCTGCTGGAAGGCCGCCCGGGTGCCGGGGGTATCGAGCAGGGTGGGCGTGACATAGACGGTGGTGATGCCGCGCGGGCCGAGCTCGCTGGCCAGCTCGCGGGTGAGGCCGAGCACCGCCGCCTTGCTGGTGACGTAGTGGGCCATGCCCGGGGTGCCCATCCAGACCGTGTCCGAGCCGATGTTGACGATCTTGCCATCGCCCTGCTCGGTCATGGCGGGAACGACTGCCTTGGTGGCCAGGAAGACGCCGTCGACATTGACCTTCATGCGTTTCTGCCATTCGGCGTACGTCAGGTCGTCGAAGGGCGTGCCGGTGAACAGCCCGGCGTTGTTGATGAGGACGTCGATGCGTCCGAACGTCTTGAGTGCGGTGGCGGCCAGTTTGGCCATGTCCTTTTCCGAGGTGACATCGGCCTTGACGTAGATCACCTTATTGCCACGTTTTGCCTTTTTCAGCTCCGCGGCCAGCTCGCGGCCGTCGGCGATATCGGCGATAACCACGGCCGCGCCCTCATCGACCAGCCGCCGGGCGAGGACCGATCCGATCTCGCCCGCACCTCCGGTGATGATGACCACCCGATCTTTGACACTGATTGCCATATGTTTTCCTTTCTTCAACGGCCCCCGTGGGCGCGTTGCCTGCTAACGAATGGGTTTCGATTCCGTTATCGGGCTACGCCCGATTGGCGGCCACGGGTGCCGCCACTACGATGGCTGCGGGCCTCCCGTCGCCCAGTCGTCCAGCGCGGCCATGGCCGAGCCAACGCCGGAACCGAGCTCGACCTTCCAGCCCATATCGTGAAGACTGCGCTCCAGAACGGCGAGTTGGGAGGCGAGATAGGTCGGATGCGCCGCCATGCCCATGTGGCCAAGGCGGAAAAGCTTGCCGTAGAGATCGCC
>JBBQPB010000136.1:0-6141 GCA_038331435.1 Thermomicrobiales bacterium
AAGAGATACGCGCCGACTTCATCAGCGATCTCGCGGAAGCGGGCGTAATCGATGGTGCGGCTATAGGCGCTGGCACCGGCGATGATCGCACGAGGCCGAACTTCCTGCGCACGCGCGGCAACGACGTCGTAATCGATCATGCCCGTTTCCTGATCGACCCCATAGAAATGGGCATCGAAAAGACGGCCGGAAAAATTAACGGCCAAGCCGTGCGTGAGATGACCACCTTCGGCCAGGCTCAGTCCAAGAATCTTGTCGCCGGGATTGATGAGCGCCAGGTATGCGGCCAAATTCGCGTTCGCCCCCGAATGAGGCTGCACATTGACGTGCTCAGCACCAAACAGTTCTTTGGCTCGCTCGATAGCCAGAGTTTCGACCAAGTCGACATACTCGCAACCGCCATAATATCGTTTGCCCGGGTAGCCTTCTGCATATTTGTTCGTCAGCACGCTGCCAACCGCCCGAAGAACCGCAGCAGAGACGAAATTCTCAGAGGCAATCAGCTCGATGCCGAATCGCTGGCGCTGCTCTTCCAGGCGAATCGCATCCGCGACCTCGGGATCTACTGCCAGTACGTCGATCGCGGAAGTAACCATGAGCGCCTTTCAATAAAAAATGCGATTTCGAATCAGGGGATCAGCGGTTTGAAGCGCCCACATTGTACCATCGGGCATGCTGAGCCCAAGCGCTCGAGCCATTAGCAACGCAATGACACACGGAGGAGTGATGCGCGTATTTGTGACAGGCGGGGCTGGATACATTGGTAGCGTGGGAGTCGAAAAGTTACTTGCTGAGGGTCACGAGGTCGTAGCCCTGGACAACATGCGAACCGGCCAACCCGCATCTATCGAAGATGGCGCGGTGGTCATACAAGGTGATCTGCGTAACGCTGCCGAGCTGAATGATATTCTCGCGCGCATTCGACCCGACGCCGTGTTGCACTTTGCCGGTGCGACGATCGTTCCCGAATCGGTATCAAAGCCGGGCCTTTACTACGGAATCAACACTGTCGGGGGCTACAACCTGCTCGAAGCTGCGAGAGCTGCGGGAGTCGATCGATTCATTGTCTCTTCGACGGCAGCAGTTTACGGCGCCCCGGAAGAAATGCCGATTGTGGAGTCGACACCAACACTTCCCGTCTCTCCCTATGGCCGGTCGAAGCTTATGTTCGAACAGATGCTGGAAGCCTATGCCGCTGCATACGGAACTCGCTGGATCGCATTTCGTTACTTCAACGTTGCTGGCGCGACGTACAAGCATGGTGAGGACCACCGGCCGGAGACGCACCTGATTCCGAATGCGCTGCTTGCGGTTGCGGAGCGCCGACCGCCGCTCGATGTATTCGGGAGCGACTATCCGACGCCGGACGGAACCGCAATTCGTGACTATGTTCATGTCGAAGATCTGATCGATGCCCATCTTCTGGGACTGGAACGCATAGATGAGGTTTCTGGTCCGTTCAATCTCGGGACGACTGCCGGGGCGAGCGTGGCGCAGGTCATCGACGTAGTCGAAGCCGTTACCGATCGACAGGTTCCCCGCAATTACCACGATCGCCGCGCCGGCGATCCGACCATCCTGATCGCTGACGCCACGCGCGCGCGCGAAATGCTCGGCTGGGCGCCGAAACGGTCCACGCTCGATCAGATGATTGGTAGTGCTTGGGATTGGATGGAGCGAAATCCGGACGGTTACGGCGCCTTATAGCCGTCAGGCACGCTTTACGTTCGCCGGCAGAGTCTAGAGTTCGGCGTCTTCGCGGCCCCGGAAACTGATGCGAATGGGTGTTCCAATGAAAGAAAACTGTTCGCGCAGTTGATTCTCGATGTACCGCCGGTAGCTGAAGTGGATCGCCTTGGGATCGGTGCAAAAGAAAACGAATGTCGGTGGTTCGACATCCACTTGGGTTCCATAGAAAAATTTGATCTGCTTTCCGGATTTGCTGGAGGGTTGATGCTTGGCAACTGCTTCACGCAGCATCTTGTTGAGTGCCGCCGTCTGAACGCGCTTCTTGCGCTCCTTGACGACCTCAAGCGCGAGATCCATCGCCTGGTGGACTCGCTGGCCATATTTCGCAGAAATGAAGGCAATGGGCGCGTAAGGGACGAAGACCAACTCCTTGGCGGCGTGGGCTCGGTATTCGTCCATCGTGTAGTTGTCTTTTTCGATCAGGTCCCACTTGTTGACGACGATCACGATGCCCTTTTTCTGCTCTTCGACGTAGCCGGCAATGTGCAGATCCTGAGCTGTGAATGGCTCCGCAGCGTCGACCACCATCAGAACGACGTCGCACCGGTCGATGGCGCGCATCGAGCGAAGGACGCTGTATTGCTCGATGCCGGTTTCGACTCGTCCGCGACGGCGGATCCCGGCAGTGTCGATGAGCGTGATCGGGGTCCCATTCCACTCCAAATGAGTATCGAGCGAATCTCGGGTGGTTCCCGGAACGTCGCTGACGATGGCTCGTTCCTGTCCAAGCAGCGCGTTGACCAATCGGCTTTTACCAACATTTGGCCGTCCGACGATGGCAATGGCCGGACCATCGAATTCCTCCTCCTCATCGGCATGAGGCAAGGCTTCCACGATGGCGTCCAGCAAATCACCGGTTCCGGTGCCGTGAAAGGCGGAAAGCGCAATCGGCTCGCCCAAGCCAAGTTCGTAGAACTCATACACGGAATCGCGTCGTTCGAGATTGTCGGCCTTGTTCGCGCCAAGGATAGTTGGCTTGTCGGTGCGACGGAGAAGATCGGCAACTTCGTGATCGCCAGAGGTAAGCCCGGCTTTCGAATCGACCATGAAGACGATCACATCGGCTTCAGTGATCGCGCTGCGTGCCTGATCTCGCGTCCGCCGGGCAATCTCGGCGAAATTGGATGCCTCGATCTCTGCTTCGTCCTGAAGTCCACCGGTGTCGACAAGTGTGAACTCCAGGCCACGCCAGTCGGTTGTGCCGTAGACGCGGTCTCGTGTCGTACCCGGCTCATCCTCGACGATGGCAAGCCGCTCACCAATCAGTCGATTGAAGAGGGCGGATTTGCCGACATTGGGACGGCCGACGATCGCAACGATTGGCTTGGTCACGGTCACTTACCTCGACTTCATTCGGGAAGTCGCCGGTGCGCGGCCCCATTCGGCGCGCGTCCCGCAAAATCGCGACATATCAAAAAGACCGGCCTCCATCGGCCGGCAGCGCCGGAAGTATACGCGACGGTCGCAGGCGGCTCAGGCGAGGGTAGCTCGGACGATTTCGACGAAGCGGTCAATACCCTGAGGCGATGTCAGTTCCGTGGTGGCGAGCAGTAGCGAATGTGCCAGGGACGGGTCGACGTTCGCCAAATCGTAGCCGCCGATGATGCCGGATTCGAGCATTGCAGCATTGATTGCGGCAGCGGGAATTGGCGTCGTGATGGTGAATTCGTTGAAGAACTCTCCCTTGTTGGCGATCGAAACACCGGGAACGGTGGCCAGTTGCTCGGCAAGATAGTGCGCGTTGTTGTACGACGCCCTTCCCACCTCGCGGAAGCCCTCCGGACCCAGCAACGACATATAAATGGTGGCCGCAGTCGCCATGAGTCCCTGGTTGGTGCAGACGTTACTTGTGGCCTTCTCACGACGAATGTGCTGTTCGCGGGTCTGAAGCGCGAGCACATACCCTCGTTTGCCTTCCGAATCGTTGGTCATGCCGACGAGGCGGCCGGGAAGCTGTCGAACGAACTCTTGCCTGGTCGCCAGGAGTCCGACATACGGTCCCCCGAAGCTCTGTGCAACGCCGAGCGATTGCCCTTCTGCGGTCACAAAATCGGCTCCGAACGAACCCGGTGGTTTGAGCAACGAGAGCGGAACGGGATAGGTCGCGACAATCAGGAGGGATCCCGCAGCATGAACAGCTTCGGCGATTGCGTCCATGTCCTCGATCGTTCCGAAGAAGTTGGGATATTGCACCACAACTGCTGCGGTGTTCTCGTCAATTGCGGCGGCAATGTCCTCTGCCGACGTGGCGAGTCCATCCGCCGGCAACGGAAGTGAGGCCATCTCGAACGTGGAGCCGGCCGAGTAGCTTTCGACGACCTCCAAATAATTCGGATGGATCGTTCCGCTGAGGAGCACTTTCGTCTTCTTTTTGGAGGCAGCAATCGCCATGTGCACGGCTTCCGCCAGTGCGGCGGCCCCGTCGTACATCGATGCGTTGGCAACATCCATCTGGAAAAGCGCCGCTACCAGAGATTGAAACTCATAAATGATCTGCAGCGTGCCTTGGGCGACTTCCGGCTGGTATGGCGTATAGGCAGTGAAGAGCTCGCCACGCAGAAGGAGCTGCGAAACCGTCGCTGGCGAATAATGCCGGTAAGATCCAGCCCCCAGGAATGAATCTGCGCCATTCGGGACCAGGTTCTTCGATGCGAGCTTGTCGAGATACGCAGCCGCTTCCATCTCGGTGAGACGGGGCGGAAGATCGAGCCTGGGCCGGCGGATACCCTCCGGAATCGGCTCGAACAACTCGGAAAGATCGTCGATACCGATCACCGCCAGCATCTCGCTGCGGTCCTCAGCGGTGTGAGGATTAAACGCCATCTCGTGTGTATTCCTTTTGATTGACCTATCGAACGACTACTGGTGTTGGTGGCTTAGTGACCCGATTCGGCTTCGAGGAATTCGTCGTAGGCAACGACGTCCATCAGGGCGTCGAGCTCGGCGAGATCTGCCAGCTTGACTTTGATCAACCAGGCATCGCCATACGGCGACTGATTGACCAACTCGGGCGAATTGACGGCGTTTTCGTTCCTTTCGACTACCTCGCCGCCAACCGGGGCATAAATATCCGACGCGGCTTTCACCGATTCGATGACGCCCAGCGCATCGCCAGCCGTGATGGAATCTCCCACATCGGGGAGTTCGAGGTAGGTGATATCCCCCAGTTCACTTTGGGCATGGTCGGCGAGACCAATCGCGACAACATCGCCATCGACTCGCACCCATTCGTGAGACTTGGTGTACTTCAGATCCGCAGGTGACGACACGATTCACTTCTCCCCTAAAGCGTCAACGAATGCGAGCTAGCTACGCTCGCGCTTGTAAAACGGCATCCTGACTTGCGTAGCCGGAACCGCACGATCGCGAATGATGACATCGATTGGCTTCCCAACACCGGCAATATCTGCGTCGACCAATCCCAAGCCCAGATTCTCTTCGAATGTGGGCGAGAATGCGCCGCTTGTGACATAACCGACCTCTTTGCCGTCCACACTCAGCGTGCAATGCGAGCGCGGTGCGCCCGACCGACCTTCGATAACGAAACCGATGGTTTTGCGCGGAACGCCGGCTTCTTTTTGGGTGACTAATTTGTCCCGGCCCACAAAGTCGCCCTTGTCGAGCTTGACAGCCCATCCGAGTCCGGCTTCCAGCGGAGTGATGACATCGTCCATCTCGTTGCCATAGAGCGGCATGCGGGCTTCCAGGCGAAGTGTATCCCGCGCGCCGAGGCCGATTGCTTCCAGCTCATAGCTTTGCCCGGCGTCATACACGATGTCCCAGATGGCGCCATTGTCTGAGATATCGCTGTATACCTCGAAGCCATCTTCACCGGTATATCCCGTGCGCGCGAGCCGGACTGGGATGCCACCTATTGCATTGGGCATCCAGGAAAAATTTTCCAGCTCGGCGATCGGATTGGAAACCAGCGGTGTCATGATGCGCTCTGCGTCGGGACCTTGAATTGCGATCATGCCGGTCTTGTCGGAGATATCGGTGACCGTCACGTCCAGGTCGTTGCGGGCAGCGGCCCACTTCTGCATCCAGGCGACGTCTTTGTCTTTGTTGGACGCATTGACGCAGACAAAATAGCCCTCGCCCTCATTGGGACGATAGATGATGATGTCGTCCACGACACCACCATTTTCATTGGTCAACAAGGCATATTGTGCTTGCCCAGGCTCAATTTTGGCGACGTCGTTGGAAGCGACATACTGAAGGAATGCGAGGGAGTCGGGTCCAGCTACATCAACCTGGCCCATGTGTCCCAAATCGAAGAGCCCGGACTTGGTGCGAACCTGCTTGTGCTCGTGCAAGATCCCTTTGTATTGAACCGGCATCATCCAGCCGGCGAAGGGTATGAGCCGAGCACCGAGTGCCACGTGGCGATCG
>JBBQPB010000137.1:0-6051 GCA_038331435.1 Thermomicrobiales bacterium
TTCCCCATCCACGCAGCCGATGCAAGCGCGGCCGATTCGGTTACTCGCGCGAGCTCGAGTGCCAGATTTCGATCGATGATCTCGGACATTCCATTCCACCTTGCTGCCGGCGCCGGACAATAGTGCGGTTTAGTTGAAGCAGTCTACCGCTCTTCGCGATCGGACCGGAGCCAATCACGTGCGGCCATTCCGAGATCCTCGACCGTTCCGTGCCGGACCGTGCAATCTGGCAACGCGCGAATAAACGTGCTGCCATAGCTTTTTGTAAATATTCGACTATCGAGGACCGCAACGATGCCACGATCCGAGGAGGAGCGGATCAGCCGTCCAAATCCTTGTCTGAATTTCAGCGCGGCGCGTGGAAGCGAGTATTGCTGAAACGGCTGCTCGAACTGCTCACTGCGAGCGGCAAAGAGTGGATCGGTCGGCACCTCGAACGGCAGTCGCGTTACGACCAAGCCGCTCAGTTCGTCACCGGGCACATCCACGCCTTCCCAGAACGCAGCCACGCCGAGGACCACCGTTCTCGGATCTCGCTTCATCCGCTCCACGAGCTGGTTCGGTGAACCATCGATATCCTGTGCAAGCACCGTGATGCCCAACGATCGGAGATCCTCCCGCAGCCGCTGCTGGACTCCGCGAATGGCCGCATGCGAGGTGAACAGCGCTAAAGTCCGCCCGTCGAGAGACTCGGCCAATGCAAAGATCGCGTCACGTACGGCATCGAGATAGGCTGCGTGACGTGGATCCGGAACGTCACGCGCAATATAGAGAAGTGTGGAATTACGATAGTCGAACGGGGAAGGGAGCACTAATTCGGTCGCGTCCTCGATCCCCAACTGCTGTCGCATAAGGTGAAACGTCCCCTGGCTGCGGAGGGTGGCAGAAGCGAAAACCGCACTGCTCGTGCGCGCCAGCAGCTCACCTGCGACCAGATCTGCCACTTCGAGCGGGGCACCAAATACCGACGCCTCCGAAGCATTACGACGTCCTGAGAGCCAGTAGACGAATCCCGGCTCTGGATCCGCGACTACTGCTCGCATTCGAGCTTGCATCTCTTCCAATTCTCGACGCCACATGGAGAGATCGAGCAGCGCGGGCTCGATCTTTTCGAGCGATTCGCTCTGGCCAGCCGCATCCCCGAGCTCGCCGATCAACCAACGGCTGGTTTGCAGCAGCTCAGCGAAGACCGCATCGAGCGATTCCCATGCTTCCTGCAGAAGCTGCCAATTCGGGAGATCTCGCGTTGAATCGAGCAGACGACGCGTGACCGCGTAGTTCGATGCGTCGTCGTTGTCTTCAACAAACCTGGCCGCAGCCTGGAAAAACAATTCTGCCCAATGTTTGCCGCGTTCCACCGACGTAACTGCGCCGCGCAATACCTCCAGGGCTTTCCGCGCATTTGCGGGTTTCACCTGCAAGGCTCCGGTGGCCGAAAGCGCCTCGACCGCCCGGCCGCAATGCCCCACGATGGATGCTCCCTGCAAAGTCGCGTACTCCGCCAGTGCACGGTCCACGCGCGGTCCGGACACCGTAAAGCTGTACTGATTCGTGGCGACTGACTCGATATGCTGCGCTTCGTCTACGATCAGCTTGTCCAGCGAACCGAGCACCGAGCTCTCTTCGCCCAAACTCGCAAACAGGAGGGCATGATTTAGAACAATGATGTTCGCCTTTTGCGCTTCGATCCGCGAGCGATTGAAGAAACAGCGACTGCCGAAAGAAGAACGACACACCGTCTGAAGACAATTGTCATTAGTGGCCGACAGTGCCGCAAAGGCACGCTCTTCAGCGGGATTCAGGGAAAGCTCGGCCCGGTCTCCGCTAACCGTCGATTCCAGCCAGATGGCAATCTTGATCTTCAGGCTGTCCATCGCAGCATCAGCGCTCGGAGTCCGAACTTCAGCCAACCAGCGCCTCAGGCAGAGATAGTTCGAACGTCCTTTTAGCGCAACCCCATGCACAGGTGAACCGCCACAGGCTTGGAGGGCGTCGGACGCAAGCGGCAGATCCTTGGTGACTAGCTGCTCCTGCAGTCCTCTCGTGTAGGTCGACACAATGACGGGTTCGCCGTGTGCCTGCGACCAGAGCGCCGCAGGTACCAGATACGCTAGCGACTTCCCAATACCTGTCCCAGCTTCAACCAGTAAGACTCCGTCATGTTCCAACGTTTCGGCCACTGATTCCGCCATGCGCACCTGGCCATCGCGTCGTTCGTACCCTGAGATACTTTGTGAGAGTCCCCCGCCTGATTCAAAGACCGCATCGATGTCAACAATCGCAGCCGCAGTAGCAGTGGCTGATCGCGAAGCGCGTTCTCGCCGCGGTTTTTTGCCGGCGCTGTTTGCCACTACTCGATCTGGATTGTCTTCCGCCAGATCCGCAACAGTCGTAAAAAGCTCGTGCAATTCAGGACGCCCCGTGAGAGCCCAGGTTTCCAATTGACGAAGAAATGGCCCTCCGCGCGCGACAAGCCAGTCGATGCGACCAGCCACCAACCTTGATTTATCGCCGAACTCGTCACCACTCCGCGATGGTTCTTCGAGATTCGAGCTAAACAGGGACACGAACGCGGCGAAATCAATTGGCTCGAACGCGACGAATCCTTGCGGAACCAGGCTATTGGCAAGCTGAGCAGCATCGACCGCGATGATGGTCAACCCGCGTAGGAGATGCTTGATAGCGTCGAGTGAATCATTGGAACCGACCGCGCGAAACTCGATAACGGCAGATGAAGAGAACACCGCAACCCGAAGGCGATCGGTCGCGCGGTCTTCGGAGAGGAAGGCAAAGACAGGGGCGGACATGCTATCTGGAACCTTAACGCGGCTAGGTCAGCCGGCCGTATCTGAGTTCTTCAGCGACCGCCACCGTCAACCCGAGCAACTGGTACACCCCGCGCACGACCGGCTCTCGGTCGATGTACTCGTTTTCCTTATGCACATTTCCACCAGTAGTCAAGCCGATGCACACGGAAGGAATTCCACGGCTGATCGGAATATTCGCGTCGGTGCTGGAGGCATCTCCGGTAGGGGAAATTCCCATCGATTCGATAATCGAGCTGGCTATACGAGTAATCCGTGAATTCGGCGCAACCTGCCCCGCGGGGCGCACACCGAGCAACGCTGACGTAACAGAAATCTCCTTACGCTTGCGGGTAAGAATTCTCTCCACCTCGGCATTGAGGATCGCCAGAGCTTCCGCGCTCACCGAACGGAGATCCAACAAGAAGGTACAGCTCTGCGCAATCGTGTTCACTGAAATGCCGCCTACGATAGTGCCCACATTCAGTGTGGTCTTTGGATTTGCAGGCAGATCGATTTCGTCGAGCTCACTAAGGATGCTCGCGGCGGCTTGGATGGCATTGCGCTTGCCAAAATCTCCCCAGGAGTGGCCACCAGGTCCTTCGACCGTAACCCGATAGCGCATGCTCCCCACCGCTATGTGCGTCACCCGCCCGAGATTATGACCCTCGATCGCGATTACCGCGCCGATTTCTGGATGCGCGTCCATCACCGCGATCATGCCACGCAGATTGCCCAGACCCTCCTCTCCGACGTTGCCAGTGATGAGTAGATCGACATCCGGCCGCAGGCCTGCTGCTTCCAGCATGGCCGGGATCAACAGCGCCGCCGCAATGCCGAGGCAGTTATCGCCAATCCCCGGGCCATATGAGCGCTTCTCGTCATGCGACACGTTCAACGGCGTGCCAGCAGGAAAGACCGTATCGAGATGTGCGGCAATCAACAAACGAGGTAGGCCGGAAAGCCCCTGCATCCGTCCAACAACATCGCCGATCTCATCCATTTCGATTTGATCGAAGGGCAGAGATTCCATCATTCCTCGGACCAGCTCAGAGCGGCGAAGCTCGTCGCCAGTCGGCGCAGGAACCGCTGCAATTTCTTCTGCCAACGCCAGCACGCGCGGCGTAAACTGCTCCGCGGTCCGAAAGAGCGCGGCTCCAATATCTCCGTGGACTACCGGAGTAAGCTGAGCGCTCCGCGCCATCTTGGGGCCTTCTACGAAACCATCGACGAGCAACCAACGTGATTCGTGGGTCGGGCAAGTATATCCGACGGGTTATGAACTCCCGGTGTCACAATACGCTCGAACTCCATCCGCGAGATACTTAGCTCAGCGCAGACACGATTCGAGTACGTGCGCGACTTATAGCTTTGCCAGCCATGTGCGCTGGCCGGGAGATACAGCATGAGCTATCACCGATACGACGCGGTGATCGTTGGCGCCGGGGGCGCCGGATTGATGGCCGCCATTCAAATGGCGGGACGCGCGAATATCGCGGTTGTCAGCAAGCTCTATCCTCCCCGCTCGCATACCGGAGCCGCCCAGGGTGGTGTTGCCGCAGCACTCGGAAATACAGAAGAAGACCACTGGGAATGGCACATGTTCGACACCGTCAAAGGTGGCGACTACCTCGTCGATCAGGACGCGGCGGCAATCCTGGCACGAGATGCGATCGATGCCGTGTACGAACTGGAGCACATGGGGCTGCCGTTCAACCGCACGCCCGAGGGATTGATCGACCAGCGACGGTTTGGTGGTCACTCTCGTAATTTCGGCGAGGCTCCCGTACGCCGAGCCTGCTTCTCCGCCGACCGCACCGGTCACATGATCATCCAGACGCTCTACCAGCAGGGTATCAAACACAACGTCAGCTTTCGTGACGAAGAATTCTTGCTGGACGTGCTCTTTACCGAGACTGGCGAATGTTGCGGTGTGGTCACTCGCGAGATAAAGACCGGCGAGATCCATGTCCTGCATGCAAAAGCAGTGCTAATTGCCACTGGGGGCTTTGGGCGTGTCTTCAAGATCACCTCGAATGCAATGGCTGGCACCGGCGACGGAATCGCGATTCCGTACCGCCGAGGTGTCCCCGTTATGGACATGGAGTTTTATCAGTTCCATCCCACCGGCCTCTACAAGCTGGGTATCCTGCTTTCAGAAGCAGCACGCGGTGAAGGCGGCATCTTGCGCAACAACGAAGGCGAAGCCTTCGCCGCGCGGTATGCTCCGACGATGAAGGACCTCGCCCCGCGTGACATGGTTTCCCGTTTCATCTATGAAGAGGTAAAAGCGGGACGGGGAATCGATGGCAAAGACTATGTCTATCTCGATCTGACCCACTTACCGCCCGAGGTCATCGATGCTAAGCTGCCGGACGTGACCGACTTCGCCCGGACGTATCTCGGCGTCGAGCCGAAAACCCAACCGGTACCGATCCAGCCGACCGCGCACTATGCCATGGGCGGGCTTCCGACCGATCTCGACGGTCGAGTGGTCTCGGATGCGAGCGGAACAGTGATTCCCGGTCTGTATTCGGCTGGCGAGTCGGCTTGTGTGTCGGTACATGGTGCGAATCGGCTTGGCACCAATTCGCTGGTCGATCTGATCGTGTTCGGCCGTCGCGCCGGCCGGCATATGCTTTCGTTCGTAAACGAGACGTCGTTGCCGGCCCTGCCATCGAACCCCGATCAGCCTGCTCGCGATGAGATCGCAGAAATATTGGCGCGGCCGAAGGGAGAGAACCCGGCTGCCATTCGGGCGCAATTGCAGGCCGTGATGATGGACAAGGTCTCGGTGGTGCGCGATGCCGGAGGAATGACCGAAGCTCTGGCCGAAGTCGAGACCCTGCGAGATGCCTTTACCCGCGCTTCCGTACAAGACAAGGGCGAGATCTTCAACACCGATCTGACCGAAGCACTCGAGGTTGGCTACATGCTCGATCTCGCAGAGGCGATGATAGCCGGGGCAATTGCGCGAGAAGAGAGTCGTGGCGCACATTTCCGCACCGATTTTGAAAAGCGAGACGATGTGAACTGGCTCGCTCACACCGTCATCAAGAAATCCGGACAAGATTTGGCAGTGACCAAGAAGCCGGTCACAATTACCACATTCGAACCGAAAGAGCGGGTCTACTAACATCGCTTCAGGCGGTGCCAGCGAAAGGTGAAACCGTGGAGGTTACGCTCCGCATCAAGCGATACAATCCCGAGACCGACGAGAAGCCGAATTTTCGGGAATATCAAGTTA
>JBBQPB010000138.1:0-6051 GCA_038331435.1 Thermomicrobiales bacterium
ATAGCAGCGGCGGCGGTGGCGACAGCTACAATCGCGGCCCGCGCCAGATGTACCCGGCCGTCTGCAGCCAGTGCGGCAAAGAAACCGAAGTGCCTTTCCAGCCGACCGCTGGCAAGCCGGTCTACTGCCGCGAGTGCTTTCAGGATCGCCGGTCGAGCTCTTACGGCAGCTACTAGGCCGCAACGCCTCTTCTGCAGGTAAGTAAGCAAAACGCCAGTGCCGTTTCGGCACTGGCGTTTTTTATCATCTCGATATCACGTCGAGAGAAACCTGCGCCCCCTCCCAAGAAAACGATACTCACCGCGTCAGCGGTGGAAGCGCTGGCTTCTTACGAGATCAGTTGGCCAGTGTGTTGGCAAAGATCTGCCAGGCCAGGAGCGTCTTGGCGACCAGGCTCAGAATCAAGTACCCCTTTTCGCCGAACAGGTAGCTCTTCCAGCGACCAACCTTTGCATACTGCAGGGCCATATTCAGGGCAAAGCTGTTGAAGAGGACAAAGAGCGAAATGATGATGCCGTAGACGAATGTCGGAACACCCTCATTGCCTGGAAGATTCTCAGCACCGACGATCTGAATCGTAATGATGATCCAGGGAACAATGCCGACGATGCACCCGCAGATGTAGGCTGCCCAGTTGATATCGCGGTCTGGCCGATCGTGATTCATCATCTCCATGACGAGTCCAAAAAGGATCATTGCGGTATTCGCGCCGATGATCCCCAGGATGGCGCCGACATCCTGAACGCCCGTGACCATCCCAATAAGCACCATCATCAGCGAAGCGCTCACCGAATACTCGAGCCAGCGAGCGTAATTGATCTTGCGAGAGAGATTGTCTCGATACCATGGCCAGATGCCTGGGGCAGACATGAGGAAATGGTCGGCAGCCGCCAGTAGCAGAAAGAGCGCGACAGCGTATCCGACCGGCACACTCCAGATCAGTTGCGGCTGGCTGTTCGTCGAACCGGGAGGTCCCGTTAAATAGGTGCCCACAATCGGCAATTTGAAGCTATTCGACAGGGCAATGATCAGCACTGCCTGGGCAAGATGAATAAAACCGAGGGCCAGGTTGTACCAACGGAAGCGCTCAGGAACAACTTCCGGGATCTGAGTCGCTGAGACACCGGAAACCGGGCGGGCGGTTCGTGATGCGGGGTAAGGAGTGGCGCTCACACACATTCCCTTTCGAATATCGCAAACAAGCGCGGAAACTTGTATTCAGCATTTCACCCGCTCCGAGCCGTCCTCTTTATCGAAGTGGCGCCGAAGCGTGAGTCACCGCTGGACCATTGAACCGAACAGGATCTAACCACTAGCCGACTCTCGTGAAACCCAGTGTAAACGGGTAGCACAGCATACCCGAAATCCGGGGAGGCGCCACGAGATGAAGTTGGCAAGAATGGAAGCAATGGAGTGGGGAAACTCAGAACGCTCCGGGATTTTCGCAAACGGGCGCTGTTATCGGTTGGCCCACTCGGCGGCGCAAAAATCAAAGTCGCAACCATGATTGGCCTGGGTGACATGTTGCCCATAGAGCCAGCCGTGCCCACGCCGGAGAAGCGGATCCGGAATGTGCGGCAGGAGCGCGGCGAGTCGGTCGGCAATCTCGTTCTCCGAAAGCTCGAGCGTCAAGGTGCGGTTGGGAACATCGAGCGTGATGAGATCGCCATCCTGGACGGCGGCGAGCGGGCCACGAACGGCAGCCTCGGGCGCGATATGCAGGACCACTGTTCCGAAGGCGGTCCCGCTCATGCGGGCATCGGAGATACGCACCATGTCGCGCACCCCAGCGCGAAGGAGTTTTTGGGGAATGGGAATCATGCCGGCTTCGGGCATACCCGGGCCACCTATTGGCCCGGCATTCTGAAGCACCAGCACATCGTCCGGGGTGACGTCGAGCTCCGGATCGTGGATCCGCGCGGCCAGGTCTTCCAATGAAGTGAACACGACCGCGCGTCCCCGATGGGTTAGCAGGCTGGGCGAGGCGGCGGCATGTTTGATGACGGCGCCAGCGGGGGCGAGATTGCCACGCAACACCGAAAGGCCGCCTTCCTTGTGAATCGGCTCATCGGCTGAAGCGACGACATCGCGCCGGAACGACTCGGGAACCCCGGCGAGGTTCTCACCAACGGTCTTGCCGGTGGCCGTGACGGCGTCGAGATTCAACAGCGGCATGAGCTCGCGCATGACGGCCGGAATGCCGCCAGCTTCGAAAAGCTCTGCCATCTGATATTGCCCGGACGGTTTGATGTTCGTCAAGGTGGGGGTTTCACGACTGATGCGGTCGAAATCGTCGAGCTCCAGCGGAACACCGGCTCGGCGAGCGATCGCCAGCAAGTGGACCACGCCGTTGGTCGAGCCCGCGACCGCGCACAGGACGCGAATGGCGTTTTCAATGGCCTCGCGGGTGATGATCTGGCTGGGTCGCAGGTCTTCCTGCACCATCTCGACGATACGGCGGCCGGCCTCCTCGGCATGACGAAGCCGGCCAGAATCCGGCGCGGGAATGGCGGCGTTGTACGGCAAGGTCATGCCAATCGCTTCGGCGACTGACGCCATGGTGCTGGCGGTCCCCATGACCATGCAATGCCCGTGAGATCGGAAGAGGGCTTCTTCCAGTTCGCCCATCTCTTGCTCGCCAATCGTGCCGGCTTTGTATTCCATCCAGTAGCGGCGGCAGTCGGTGCATGCGCCGAGATCGTTCCCTCGCCAGCGGCCCGACATCATGGGTCCGCCGGTAACCATGATGGCGGGCAGATCAGCGCTGGCCGCGCCCATCAGCTGAGCAGGGGTGGTCTTATCACAACCAGCGAGCAAAACGACGCCCTCGATCGGTTGCGCGCGGATCATCTCTTCGGTGTCCATTGCCATCAGATTGCGATAGAGCATCGAGGTTGGGCTGATAAATATTTCGCCCAGAGAGATGGTGGGGAATTCCAGCGGGATCCCTCCCGCTTGCAGAACGCCTCGTTTGACCGCAGCGGCCACCTCGCGCAAATGCGAGTTGCAGTGGTTCAGCTCGCTCCACGAATTGCAGATGCCGATGAAAGGTTTTTGCAGATCTTCGTCGGTGAGGCCCATGCCTTTGGCAAAGGCGCGCCGCATGAAAGTGCTGAAGTCGGCATCGCCGTACCAGGTGAGCTTGCTTCGGGTGGAGATGTCACTTGGGCGTGTCATGGCGGGAGGGTACCACGGGATCGTGAACCCTGAGTCGACTATGAATTGGCGGCCAGACGGTCTGTGGCGGTAACGATGGCGTCGACCATGGAAGCATCGGCGCTGGTGTGGTCGGTGTTGGGGAGGATGACGAGCTCGGCGTCAGACCAGGCCTGGGCGAGTTGCCAGGCGGTGATAGGCGGGCCAGCGAGATCGAGACGGCCCTGGATGAGAATGCCGGGAATACCGGCAAGCTTCCCAGCGTGGCGCATGATCTGATGCGGTTCCAGCCAGGCGCGATGGGCGAAATAGTGGGTAACGATGCGGGACCAGCCATAACGAAATTCGGGTGGGTCCTGATCGAATCCGTCATGGATGTTTCGCCCCATATCCATGACCGCGTCTTCCCAGGCGCACCAGTCGTCGGCGGCTTGCTGGCGGACGGTGGCCGACGAGCTTTCCAACAGCTCGCGATACGCGGAGACAAGATCGTCGTCCTTCGCCCATGGTGGCGCGCCCAGCCGGAACGTCTGCCAAGCCTCTGGGACCAGGAGACGCACGCCGTAGTAAAGCCATTCGATTTCCTGGCGCGTGGTAGTAGTAACCGCCGCCAGCAGGATATCGCTGACGCGATCGGGATGGCGTTCGGCCGCGATCAGCGCGAGGGTCGCTCCCCACGAACGGCCAAAGAGCATCCAGCGCTCGATTTCCAGATGCCGGCGCAGCCGCTCGATGTCGGCGACCAGGTGCCAGGTGGTGTTGTTCGCCAGCGAGGTCGTGTAGTCACTGGCAGCCGGCAGGCTTTCGCCTGAGTTCCGCTGGTCGAAGCAGATAATGCGATAGCGTGCGGGATCGAAATTGCGCGGCCAGCCCGGACCGCATCCGGAACCTGGTCCACCATGCACGCAGAGCACGGGCTTGCCCACGGGATTACCATATTGCCGGTAGGCAAGCTGATTGCCGTCGCTGGTGTCGAGCATGCCACGGTCGTACGGCTCGATGTGCGGATAGAGGGCTTTCATGCAAAAGACGCCATCATCGGAGATTCGCCACCTTCACGATAGAGCGACAAAGATGAAAACCCTCTGACTATCGGCCGCACGTTTTAGTTCGGATTGACGCCGTCGACGATTTGCTCGGCGCGGGAGAGCGATTCGGTGTCGATCAGGTCGCGACGGACAAGGAACATGATGGCGTCTTCGGCGGAGGCTTCGCTCATGAACCCACCATCGATGAGCGCGCGCACAGTCGAAGTCGCTCCCGCGACCATGGGCCGCGTGCCGCTTTGCAGGATTTCAACCGTGCTGGAAACGAGCCGTTGGTCAGTCGCCGGGGACCCAACGATCGATTCCAGCGCTTCGAGCAATGCAGCGCCGCGCACTTCGCGCGCGATCTGAACCGCGGCGGCCGCTTCGCTCATCAGGCGCACCTCTTCTCCAACCAGCATGAAAAGCTCGGGGGTGAGGAATCCCTGCGAAATCGTATACCCGGTGGCGCGGCGGATGTTATTGCGAATGTCGAATGCCCATGTGTGTTCGAAAAGCGCCACCGCGGCCGCTCCGCCTGACGGGATGTCAGCGACGATTCCGGCCATGTCCTCCTGGGCAATGCCGTAGAAAAGATCGGCTTCCGGATCTCCGTGCGGCGGTTCGGGGTCGCCGTCAGCGCGACCTTCGCCAGGAGTGCCCAGTAGCTGTTCCAACAAGCCACCAAACTCTTCGACCTCGCTGGACGAAAGACCGCTTATCTCATTGGTGATGAGCGATCCATCCTGTAGCCGCTCAACGTACAGGAGATCGATGAGGCGGATAAATCCCCGCTTTTGCAACGATTCGATTTCCTTGATGATGGCAGGTGTGAACTGCTCGGCATCGTGGAAACCGAAGACGAACATCTGAATCGGAGCCATCTCGATCATTGGGTCGCCTTCGATCCGTGCTCGCCGGAGCGAGGAATCCATCCGAAATAAGGAGGTCATCAGCGCCGTGGCCTCGTCTGCATCGACGGAACGTGGGTGCATACCTAGAGATTCACGTTAACACATAAGAAATCTGCGCTCGTGATCGGAAACTCGCGAACGGCGTGGCACCTCGCTGGTCGGGCAGAGGACGACAATGCGCTAGCGGCCATGGAACCCACGACCGCCGTGATGCTGAACCGCTTCGCGAAGGAGAGTTACGACTTACGCCTTCGAAGCGTCTTCGTAGGTCTGGACAAAGTCGTCTTCCGAGTAGAGCTTGTTGACGACCTCGCCATCGTAGGAGCCGAGAGCGCGCTGCGTTCCTTCAGCCGATTTATGCGACACCAGCACGATGATCGCTGCCTGGCCCGAGGTCAGGCTGTCGGCCAGTTCTTTGATGTCGTCATGCTTCACGCCGCTGTCTTTGGCCTTGCCCCAGAGGGCCCCGACACCGCCGGCCGCGAGCGCGGTCACGATCAGGCTCGGCGGATAAATGACGCCAAGCACGGCTCCGGCAATGAGCCCGCGCTTGGCTCCTTTAAGCGTGGAGACGTCAGTGGTTTCATGCGTCTTGATCTTGCCGTCTGGCTCCTTGGTCAGCATCACAGCATCATGGAGATCGATGGTCACTGCGTGATGCATAGACTCGAGCATATCGAGAATGGCCTGGGCGTGTTCCTCGTTTGGATACTTGGCAGCCAGCAGGACATAGTCATTCTTCTTGCTCAACCTGAGCCTCCAGTCACGTACATGGGTATGCGGCGCACGAAGTCGTACGCCGCATAGTCTATTCCCGAATGGTCCCCACTGAACATAGCACCATTGGGGTACTCGCCAGTTGGTCACCAGGTCGGGGCTTATTGTGGTGGGAAGAGCACCGCGCAAGCGATGCGGGAGCCGCTGTTGCCCGAGGGATCCGTGACGAGATCGTCGAC
>JBBQPB010000139.1:0-6045 GCA_038331435.1 Thermomicrobiales bacterium
GGCTCCGGCGCTGGCACGGTAACAACGACGCCCAACATCAGTCCTGACAATGTCAACGGCGTCGGTACTCCGGGCGAGGCAAATGCCGGCGAAAGCAGCGCGGGGAACTCGAACAACGGTGTCGCGACTCCCGGCGAGATCCACGTCGGCGAGACCGAATCGGGTCACATTGGCAATGGTGGCGAAGCCAACGGGGGCCAGGGTGGTCAGGGCGGCAGCGCCATGACCATTGGGATCATTACCTATAATTACAACGGCACGGTCGACCTCACACAATCCTCGTACGATTTCACAAGTGGTGGAAATGGCGGCGTGGGTGGCTCTGCCACTGGTGGATATGGATACATCGGCGGCAGTGCGTACGCTGGCAATGGCGGCGATGCCGGCGGAGCTTTCGACGCGCAGGTGCTGACCGGAGACTGCAATGTCTCAGTCCTGATGTTCCACCTTAGTAATGCCGATGCCCAAATATCCAGCGATTGTGCTCCATCGAGCGAAGTCGATTTCGTCTTCGGTGGGGTGGGCGGCAACGGCGGCACCGCAACCGGCGGTCTCGGCCTCATAGCCGGAGGCGATGCCTTCGGCGGAGACGGTGGCAACGGCGGCGTCGCGTTTGGCGGCATCTCCTACGGCGGCAACGGCGGCAGGGGTGGCAACGCCATCGCCATCAATGCCAATGCGTCCGGTGGTAACGGCGGCAACGGCGGCAATGCGACTGGCGTTGCGGCGACGGCTGGGAACGGCGGCAACGGTGGCAATGCCACCGCGGTCAACGGCGATGCGATTGGCGGCGACGGTGGTAATGGCGGCGTGGCGACAGGCGATTCGGCCGTCAGCGGCAATGGCGGAGCCGGCGGCAATGCCAGCGCGACTGACGGCAATGCCTACGGCGGCAACGGCGGACAACCTGGCTCGATCGATTCCGGCTCGGTCGGCGGTAACGGCGGCACGGCGGTCTCGGTTGGCGGTAACGCGACCGGTGGCGACGGCGGCGGATTGGCCGACGGCGGATGCGCGGTCTCGGTTGGGGGCACCGCAACTGGCGGTAGCGCGGGAACCGGTGGTTTCGACGGCTGTGGCGTTCAGCTCACCGACGAAAACGGTGATGGCATCTACGATGTCGACTGGGGCAACTAACCGCTTCACTTTGGACTGAATGAACGAACCGCCGGCGCAAACGCACCGGCGGTTTTTTCTTGCTGTCACGAGGGGCCGCCAGACTCAAGTTCTTCGACTTGGCGCGACACAGACTGCGCATGGCAAGTCGTTTCAGAAACCCGCTGGTGCTCGGCATGGCAATGGCAGATTCAGAGGGTTGCCTCTACCAGATGCGACCACCTTCGTAGTAGGACTGGGAACGAATCCGAACGATGCCCGAAGGATTTCTCAGAGGAGCAGGGTCAGAAGACCGCCCAGACAAAGAAACGGACCGTAAGCGGTGGCGTGCGACCGGGCTGATTTCGAAAAGATTGGCAGCAAGACGCTGGCGGTGACTGCCAGAATGACCGCGATGACAAAAGCGGGCACGATGCCGTCGCTACGCACGATAGCTCCCACCGCGCCTGCAATATAGATATCCCCCACTCCGATGGAGGAGATCTTGAATTGCATGCTGCGAAAGACCCAGCGGGAGAGTGCGAAAAACGCAATCGCAATGGCAACCCCGGCGGTGAGTCCCACCATGGCTGTTCCCATCGCAGCCGGGCCGTCGAGAAATCCCAGCACCGCGGCGACGATGAATGCCAGCACGATGCTGTTGAGGTAGAGAACATTTCCGCGAAGATCGATGATGAAGATCAACAGGAGCGGCACCGCAGACACCGCTGCAAACACGAGATGACGCGAGTCGTCCCATTTCCAACCGAGGAAGAAGAAGTAGGCCGCGACGATCACTTCCCAGAGGAGGCGGCTTCGAGGTTGTTTGACGCCACAGGAGCGACACCGCCACGCGGTCAAAAAGCCGTAAAGCGGTAACCAGGTCGTGTTCCGCAAGGGTAAGCTGCATTGAACACATACCGGATGGAGCTGACGCGAGCTCATGCCCAGTCCGATTTCAGACAGGTTCCAAAGCGCCGCCGCGAGCAGGAGCCCGATGATGACGAGCCCGATCAGCAAAAGCGTCACGATCGGGCGGCCCGCGCCGCGAGCGCAGCGGTCATCATCAGGTCGACCGGCGGTGTCAGACCCGTCCAGATCTCCAGCGAGCGGGCACCCTGAAAGACCAGCATTTCCAGACCATCCAGGGTGCAAAGCCCGCGCGCGCGGGCGGCCTCCAGCAAATCGGTGTCGCGATACGTGATGTCGACCACCAGCGCCAATTCCGACAGCAGGGCAATGCTCTCAGGCGTCAGGGGAAGCTCTCCCCGTTTCCATCCAAGCGCAGTGGCATTGATGAGCACATCGGCTGAACGAAGTGCCTCATCGGCCGCCGCGGTTCCGGAAGCCAGAGCGGTCACTGGCGCGGGAGCCAGGTCGTCTCGCAAGCGTTCAGCTCGTTCGACCGTCCGGTTGAGCACCGCGATATGCCCTGCTCCTACAGCTTCCAGCGAAAGGACCACTGCACGAGCGGCGCCCCCGGCTCCCAGAACCACTGCCCGGCAATTGGCGAGCGTGTCCGAATGCAGCTCGAGCGACCGTCCGAGCCCATAGACATCGGTGTTGTCGCCGAACAGACGACCGTCGCGGTTCGAAATCGTATTGACCGCGCCGGCGCGCAGGGCGAGGTCGGAAATCTCATCCACGAGCGGGAGCACGTGTTCCTTGTGAGGAACGGTCACATTGGCTCCCAGGACATCACTGGCACGCAACGATTCGATCCGTGCCCCAAGCTCGTCGAGCGGTGTGTGCCAACGTTCGTAGATTGCAGGGATACCGAGCGCATCGAGCGCAGGCTGCTGCATGGCGGGAGAGATCGAATGCGTCACTGGATCGCCAATGACTCCCAGCCGTCGTCGTGGAGCGTCGCTCATCGATCAGGTGCCCGCAAAGGGGTCACTGCCGGCGGCGGGTTCGCTTGCATCCCCGGCGACAAAGTCGATGTTCTGCTGCTGCTCGTCCGAGGTGGTGGCAAAGAAGTGGTAGCCAGAACCGTCGGCCTTGGCAAAGAAGAAGTAGTAGGGGGAATCGGATGGAAAGAGGACGGCTCGAATGGAGGAATAGCCCGGGTTTGCAATCGGTCCGGGAGGCAAGCCGTCCACCTGATAGGTGTTATACGGGCTATCGTCGTAAAGATCCTCGCCACTGAGCTCGGGCCACCAGTCTTCGTGGGTGCCAAGCGCATATTGAACAGTCGGGTCGGCTTCGAGCCGCCACCCCTCGGTGTATCGCTTTTCATAGATGTCGGCGATGATCGGACGTTCTTCGGAAACGGCCGCTTCGCGCTCCACCAATGAGGCAAACGTCATCACCTGGTAGAGCGAGAGCCCCATTTCGGCGGCACGGTCGCGCATATCTTGCGGGACCTTGACATCGAAATTGTTCAGCATCGATTCGATGATCTCGTTGGGCGTCGAGTCGGGCGTGAAATTGTAGGTGTCGGGGTAGAGAAAGCCCTCCAGCGAAGCGCCCTCCGGTCGATCGGCCAGGAAAGTGAAATTCTCGGAGGGGTAGCTCTGGGCGGCTTGCATGAACTCGTCGAATGAGCCATTCCAACCGAGCGTCACCAGCTCGTCAGCAATCTGCTCAGTGCGCCATCCTTCGATGACTGTAATCGAGAGTGTGGAGGTGTCGGAATTATCGCCACTTCCGCCAGATTTGCTTTCGCTGGGCGCCTTGCCAGTGATGGTATCGATGATGTCGCCAACCGACATCCCTTTGGTGATGCGATACGAGCCTGGCTCCAACTCAGAACTCACCACACGCATGCGGCTGGTGAAATACGTCTTGCTGTTGATCAGGCCATTCTCTTCGAGAAGCTGGGCGATTTCATCAGGCGTGTTGTCTTGATCGATGGAGACGGTGTAGACCTTCCCCACATCATCTGGACGCGATTCGTCCTGGAAATGCTCGAAGGCGCGCGCGCCGCCAAGCAAAACCAGCCCGGACAGTACCAGGATGGTCGCGATCTTGAGAATTTGTACGAGCCATTGAACCATGAAGCTGGAGCCTGTGCGGAATCTGTCTCTTATTGAAACGGCGCGCGACACCGCGAGGTTTCGCCGTCAATTGGGAAGCGGAGCGCTTCCTCGCAGTAGGCCATTGTAGTTTTGGATGCAGGTGCAACACAAACCGAATCTTCGATGCTGCCGCCACTGATCGTCATCTGCGGCGCCACGGCCACCGGCAAAACCGCGCTTTCGATCGAGCTGAGTCGGCACTTCGACGGTGAAGTGGTCAACGCCGATTCCCGGTACTTGTACCGGAGAATGGACATCGGTGTCGCCAAACCGACGATGGCCGAGCGCCGCGGGGTGCCGCATCATCTGATCGACATTTTGGATCTCGGCGATCCCGAGGGGATGTCGCTGGCGATTTTTCAGGAGCTGGCGTTCACGGCTATTGACGATGTGCTGGCACGCAAGAGGCTCCCGGTTTTGACGGGGGGCACGCCGCTTTACGTCAATGCAGTGGTGGAAAACTGGCGTATCCCCCGGGTCCCACCGGACGAGGCGTTTCGCGCCCGGCTGACAACCGAGATCGAAGACACCGGGTTAGCAACGGTCGTCGAGCGGCTACGAACGGTCGATCCCGTCGCGGCTGAACGGAGTGGCGCAAATCCGCGCCGCGTGATCCGCGCCCTGGAGATCTATGCGGCGACTGGGCGGCCGATGTCGGAGCTCGAAGGAAAAGATCCGCCGCGGTACCGAACGCTCGAGCTAGGGCTCTCCATGACAAGGGAACGGCTCTATCAGGCAATCGACAAGCGGGTCGACGATCAAATCGCGCAGGGATTGGAACGCGAGGTGCGGATGCTGCTGGATTCGGGCATTCCCCGATCGAACCCGGCATTTTCCGCGCTTGGCTACCGTCAGCTTTTTCCGGTGATCGATGGAGACATGTCGCTGGACGAGGCGATTCGAACGGTCAAACATGATACCCATCGATTTGTGCGGCATCAAGAGACGTGGTTGCGCAAAAATCCGCGCATCGCCTGGCTGGATGTGACCGAGCCAGGCTGGCAAACAGGCGCCCATAGCGCCATCGAGTCGTTTCTCAGACAAGCTTGAGGTACGGGCGTTGCATGATTTGGCGTTTCACGAATGACTACCGGCGATCTGGTACATTGCGACGAAATCTCATCCTGACATGACACCCGAGCGGTTGGTTGGATACGACCCGCATGGAGACTGCACAAGTTCGAGAGATCGCCGTTTCGCGCTGGTGGAACGGGGCCGATCTCGGCGCGCCCCTGCAAACTACCGATGGGCGGAAACTGGCGATCGTCTATCGCGGGAGCTGGTCGCATGGGTTGGGACCGGATTTCCAGAAGGCGCTGATCGATTTCGGCGAGGGCCGGTTGCTCGCAGGCAACATCGAGATCCATCTCACTACCGGCGCCTGGCGGCAACATGGACATGACCGCGATCCGCGCTACAACGATGTGATTCTGCACGTTGTGCTGGAGCATGACGGAAGTGAAACCCGGCGATCCGATGGCCGCATCGTCCCGGTCGCGGTAGTCGTCCCAGACCCCGAGCTGCTGGCAGCACTGCATGGATTCGAAGTCGACTGGAATCTGGTTGGCGGAGAGGTTTGCGCGGAGCACATCGCGCGGGATGAGCCGCGGGCCATTCGCGCCGCACTCTGGCGTTTGGGAGACGAGCGGCTTGGCGGAAAGGTGAAGCAGATTTCTGCCCGCTTCGAGCAGGACCTGCCAGCGGACATTCTCTTCGAGCTCGTAATGGACGGCCTCGGCTATTCCGCCAATCGGGAGCCGATGCGCCAATTGGTCCAGCGTATGCCGGTCAGTGTGATCGACATGATGCTTGCCATGGTTGCACCGGAAGAACGTTACGAGCTCGGGCTGGGCCTTTTACTCGGCGCGGGAGGGTTCTTGCCGCTTTCGCCGGCAGAGGCCGAGGTAGCGCAACTCTCGCCCGGGGAGTT
>JBBQPB010000140.1:0-5964 GCA_038331435.1 Thermomicrobiales bacterium
TTGCAAGCGACGGCGCCTGGACCCCGTCTGCCCTGATCGACCACCTTGCCAATCGGGGCTTTCGAGTCGCGGCGGTTTGCGATCACGACACGCAGCGTTCGGTCGTCCAGACTATCGAGCTCGGCAAGCTTCGGGGGGTGCATGTCATTCCCGGCGTCGAGGTCACCTGTGGCTGGAACGACCGACAGTTGCACATCCTGTGTTACGGCATCCATCCAGGGCGCAGCGATGACGCTGCCCAACCATTCCTCGGGCTCTTGAACCAGATCGATCTCCAATTGCAGGCGAATGCCGCCGATGCTGCCCAGCGCATCGAAGCCGACGGGAAACCGCTGCCGAATCTCGATCAGGTTCGTGCCGGACGACCGCTCTGGCCTTTTCACGTCCTTACCGCTGCCATCGAGATGACGCACGTTCCGAATCTGACGAAAGCGGCCGAGCTCGTTGTTGCCCTCGGAGGGACCTTCACCGCCGATCTACCAGTAGGGGATGTCGTGGCAGCCGCACATCAGGCAGGCGGCGTTTGCTCGATTGCCCATCCGGGTCGGGCCGACGCGGTTGGCATCGTTTCCGAAGAAGATCTCGATCGCATCGTCACCGAAACCAGCATGGACGGACTGGAAGCCCACTACCGCTCGTATTCCGATCAGCAAACCGCCCTCTACCGTCGATTGGCGGACGAGCGGGAGATGTTCGTCTCGGCGGGGTCGGATTCCCATGCTCCCCATCGTCCAACCAATCCGCGTCCCTGGCACGCGGTCTGGATAGATGAGCTGCTGGCGCGCCTGGGGGTCGATCTGACCCCGTTGCCCGAGGGTGAGCCAGACTGGATTGCCGGGATGGATCCAGAGGCTTCCACTCCTGCCCCGGATCCGCCCCCGCCCACGTCCGATCCCGAACCAATGGAAACTGAAGCAGAAGTTGCCGCCGAACTGGGAGAAACCTGATGACATTGCACGTCGAAACTTTTCCTGGTGGACCAATCGACACTAATGCCTACCTGGTCTTTGATGACGACTCGAAGCAAATGCTCATCATCGATGCGCCGATGGACGTCGACCGGCTGCTCGAAGACCGCGCCGCCGAGCTCGGGGGTGAGGTGGTGCTGGTCGTTTTGACGCACGCGCACTGGGATCACATCGGCACCACCAATCAGCTGCACAACCAGTTCTCCGCGCCGGTTGCAGCGCATCCCCTCACCGAGGACCGCTTGGCCAATCCGGAAAGCTCCGTCGGTGACCTGCCCTTCACCATCCAGGCGGTGAATCCCGACCGCTGGTTGCACGACGGCGATCTGGTGCCGCTTGGCAGGCACGAGTTCACCGTCATGCACCTCCCGGGCCACGATCCCGGGCACATCGCGCTCTACTCTGAACCGGATCGGTTGCTGATCAGCGGGGATGTGCTTTTCCCCAACGGCCATGGGCGCCTTGATATCCCCGGCGCTTCTGAGACCGACATGGCCGCGTCCTTGCAGCGGCTCGCCGCTCTTCCGGGCGATGTCGTCGTCTATCCGGGCCATGGGCTTCCAACGTCCATCGGAGCCGAACCGTGGCTGACTGGATTCAAAGGAGCCTGACGATGACCAACCCAATGCTTCCGGCTACGCTAAACATGCTGAACAAGCTGGTGGGTGACATTTTTCAACAGCTCGACGGTATCCCTGCCGACGATCTGAATACCTGGTTGCCCCGCGACGGAATGCGCGATGTCAACACGTTCTTCGCTCTGGCCACGCATACGGTCGGGGCGGGGGAATTCTGGATTCTGGAAGCCGCCGGTGGCCGTTCGATCGACCGCAACCGGTCGGCCGAATTCAACGCAACCGGTTCATTGGAACACCTGCGTGCGCGCTGCGACCGCTGGCTGGCCGACTCGGCCGACGTCTTCGCCACCATAGACGATGCAACGCTCGCCTCGACGTTCGAGCGCCCCGCCAACCCGGAACGAGGGATGTCCGCAGCGCGACTCACCCGCGCTGAGTGCATCGCCCATGCGCTGGAGCACACCGCAGTCCATCTCGGCCACCTGCAGCTCCAGCGCCAGCTCTGGGACGCGGAACAGGACGACATCATCGATCCTGCCTAAGCAAGGCACCCCAAAATCGACGCAATCTCAAGAAGGGCTTTTCGCCGCTACTGCTGGGCGTCTTCGATGTCCGCCAACCGCTGGTCTTCCCGATCCCGAGCCATCAGATAGAAAAAGATCATCACCAGCGTAAGCGGCGCCACCACGATACAGGTGATGAACGCCAGGAATCCGCCCTGGCCAGAATTCCCCTGCCTGAGCAGATAGGCGGCCAATCCGCCAAGTACGACCAGCAGACCCAACGCTGCCAACGCCCCAAAGGGCGAGACGCATCCACGCGCGTTCAAATTTGGGTCAGGGGTGTCCGGATCGAGCAGGTGCGGCGAGGCGTTCTCCAGCGCGGAAACCTCATTGAGCCGGATATATCCCAGCCGTCCGTTGCGCAATCGAATGCGGACGTAGTCGATTGGGGCATCGGGATCGTCATTGATGTCCAACTCGGTGCCGGACGGCACGATCTCGATAATCCGCGAAGCCGCATCTGGACGCTCGAAAACCCGCAGCCCTTCAGTGGCATGGAACGCGTCCACCAACGTTGTGCCGCAGGCCGCGCAGTAGAAATTGGTTGAGGGGTTGAGCGCTCCGCACATGCCGCAAAAGATGAGCGGCCCGCGATCGGTATCTTCGATACCGCTCATCCCCTGGGGGCTGGGAATGTCGAGACGTTCCTTTTTGGCGGTCCCCGCAGGATCCGACTCAGGAACTTGCCACTTCTCTTTTTCGGTGCGCACCGCCGCTCCTCGCCACTCTCCGACGCTAGCGGTTGCTTATACCACATGCGCCGATAACCGCCGGACCATAGCGGAACCACCGGTAATGCTGAGAGATGCTACGCTCAAGAGATGAGCAGCTCTGGCGCAGGCCCCGCCATTCAGACCACCGGCCTCACCAAGACCTATGCGGGTGTCGACGCGCTATCCGATCTTACCCTTACCGTCGAACGAGGCGCGCTCTATGGTTTCCTCGGCCCGAACGGCGCCGGGAAAACCACCACCATTCGCCTGCTTATGGGATTCATCAAACCCACGCGCGGCTCGAGTCGCATGTTCGAGCGCGATACCTGGACCGACGGGGTGCGGGCCCGCTCGCAGGTCGGCTATCTGGTGCAGGCCGAATCGCTTTTTCCAGAGCTCACCGGAGCCGATCAACTCGCCTTCGCTGCGACCCTGTCCGATTCCAAAGCGCCTCTGCAAGCCCGATTGCTCGATGCACTGGAGCTCTCACAAACCGCGCTCGACCGCAAGCTGAAAACCTATTCGAAGGGCATGAGGCAGAAGCTCGCCCTGATCGCCGCCACTCAACACGACCCCGAGTTGCTGATTCTGGACGAGCCAACCGACGGTCTCGACCCACTTATCCAGCGGGCCTTCGAAGCGCATCTGCTCGACCGGCATGCGGCCGGACGCACGATCTTCATGTCCTCGCACGATTTGGGAGAAGTCGATCGGCTTTGCCAGCGGGTCGCCATCGTGCGGGATGGCAAGCTGGTTCAGGAAGATTCGATTGACGGGTTGCGCGCCCAGCATCGCCGGCGCGCTGACGTGGTCTTCGCCCATCCGCTCGGGGATAGAATTGCTATTCCGGGTGCGGAAGTGCTCCAGCGGGACGGACAGACACTCTCGTTGTTGGTCGATCTCGATCCGAATCCGTTCCTCGCGTTCCTCGCGCAGTGGCAGATCGAATCGGTCACCATCGCACCGCCCAGCTTGAACGACATCTTTGCCGGTTTCTACCAATCGGAGCCATCCAACCGGTGAAGGCCATCCTGACTTTGTTCGTACAGCTTCTGCGCCGTTCGCGGGGCGGCTTGATCGCAATGACGATCGGCCTCTTTGCGTTCGAGTTCATCCAGCCGGTGGCTATCGATGCCTTCGGCAACCTGGACCAACTCATCGCGATCATGGATTTGATCCCGAAACCCTTTTTAGCGCTCATGAACGTTACGCCCGAGGTGGTCGAAGAAGTTGGGCTGCCGGGATTTCTGGCGCTGGGCTTCACCCATCCGGTCTATCACCTGCTGGTGTCCGCAATCGTCATCTGGATCGCCGCCCGCGGTCTTGCCGGGGAGATGGAAAGCGGACAGGTGCAAGTCTCGATGGCGCGCCCAGTATCCCGCCCGCAGTTCTATCTGGCTCGCGTGCTGGCGGTGGTCCTCGTATCGCTCTGGGTAGCTGTCATCGCGGTGCTTGGAAATATCGTCGGGATTTTCTTTTCCCAGCCGGACGGTGGGATGAACAACTGGCATTTCGTTGCCCAGGGTGGCACATCGATGCTGCTGGCGCTCACAATCGGTGGTGTCGCCCTGCTCGTTTCGGCCCGCGCAGATCGCATGGGGCAGGCTGTCGGCTGGGCAGCCGCATTTCTCATCATCTCGTATGTAATCGACTACTTCGCAACCCTCTGGTCGGTCCTCGAGCCTCTGCAACCCTTCTCGATCTTCAACTACTACGATCCGCCGACCGCCCTTGCGCATGGCACCATCCCCATCACGAACGTCATCGTCCTCGGAGCGGTATCCATCGTCTGTGGTATTGCTGGCATGCTCATCTTCGAGCGCCGGGACCTTCCCAACTGAGTCCCAATTCGGCCCAGTACTGCACCTGATCCACGCTGCCCCAGACATCGAGCGCTTTCTCCTCGAGCGCATCCCTGCACAGACACTCGATAACCCTGATGAGATTTCAGCATGCAGGTTTGGCAACCCGAGCGGCTCTCCAGCCGTTTGTCATCTCCAGGGTGCGTTGACATCGGACACGTGAAGATGTGACGATTCCTCAGCAGAAGTGTGATTTCGTACAACACGCGACCGGGAGACGCGTTGCTCACGCAGGCGCGGTTGGCATGAGCCAGATCCGCCGTTACACGACAAAGGAGAAACCTGTGACCAATCAGGCGCGCGAACTCATGCAAGCGTTCTTAACCGGGCGGATCGACCGCCGTCAATTGATGACTCGCGCGGCTGCCGCTGGCGTGAGTGTTTCGGTGCTTGGCGCCATGACTGCCGCGCCCTGGAGCGCGATCGGAGTCGTCGCCCAGGATGGAACCCCGGCGACTGGACCGGTCGGCGACCTCGTGGTTGCCGCGAGTGGGGATATTGACACCCTCGATCCTCAGGTCAGTCAGCTCTTGCTCTATGGCGATATGATGCGCCGCCCCGTGTTCAGCACCCTCGTGGAATATGCCGAGGATCTCTCCTATGTTGGGGATTTGGCTGAGTCCTGGGAAAACCCGGATGAGACAACCTACGTCTTCACCTTGCGCGAGGGCGCAACCTATCACGACGGCACTCCAGTGACGGCTGCCGATGTCGAATTTTCGTTCGGCCGTATCGTCGACCTCGAAACTGTCTTGTCGAGCCGGGTAGCCAATGTCGAGTCCTATGACGTGATCGACGACCGCACCATCAGCATCAAGTTGGCCAAAGTGCAGGCTGACTTTCTCGACGGGTTGACCCAAATTGCCATCATCTCCGAGGCAATCGCCGCTGATGTGGAGAACACGCCAATCGGGTCGGGTCCGTTCGCATTCGTCGAGTGGGTGCCCAATGACCACATTGCCCTTGAGGCATACGATGGTTACTACGGTGACGGTCTTGGTGTTGCCACCCTGCGATTCAATATCCTGCCTGAACCGCAGGTTGCTATCAACAACCTGAAATCGGGCGATGTCCAGGGCGTGCTCGATATTCCAGTGTCGCAGACGGTCCCGTTGGAGGGTGACGACAGTGTCGTCGTGCTCAACGTTCCGACCAGCAGCATCCATCTCTTCGAAATGCTTGGCAAGAACAACGAAACGATTCGCACCAACATCCGGGTACGCCAGGCACTCGCCATGTCGCTCGATAAGAGCGCGGTACAGCAAACTGTCTTCGCGGGC
>JBBQPB010000141.1:0-5962 GCA_038331435.1 Thermomicrobiales bacterium
TGGCGAAGGCTCCACTGGCGGCGCCACCGTCACTGCCATCAGCGGTATCGAAATTGCGCTCTGGGATCTCATGGGCCGTGCCCTGAACACCCCCATCTACAACCTCTTCGGCGGCAAATACCGCGACAAGATCCGCGTCTATGCCGACTGCCACGCCGGCGCCACATCGGATCCACGCTCCTATGGAGAACGCGGCAAAGCCGTTGCCGCTGCCGGCTTCACTGCCATCAAATTCGACCTCGACACTCCCAACGCCCACACGCGCGATATCTCCGACGATCCCCATCCCCGCCGCCAGTGGGTCGAGCCGTATAACCGCACCATTGGCAGCGCCGAGCGGAACTGGATGGTCGATGTGGTCGCCAGCGTGCGCGAGTCCGTTGGGCCGGACATCATGGTTGCCATGGACGCCCACTGGAAATACTCGGTCAACGACGCCATCCTCCTCGCCCAGGCGCTCGAACCGTTTGACCTGCTCTGGCTGGAAGACCCCATTCCACCCGAAAACATCGAAGCGCAGCGCTTCGTCACTCACAGCACCCGCACCCCCATCTGCACCGGCGAGAATCTCTATCGCAAACACGGCTTCCGCGAGCTGATCGAAAAGCAAGCCGCCCGCATCATTGCTCCCGATATCCCCAAGATGGGTGGTCTCATGGAAGCCAAGAAGGTCGCCGACTGGGCCGACACCTATTACATTCCGGTTGCGCCGCATAACGTCGCCAGCCCCATCGGCACCGTCGCCGGCTCCCACGTCTGCGCCGCGATGAGCAACTTCCTCGTCATCGAGTTCCACGCCCACGATGTCGAATGGTGGAAAGATCTCGTCGACGGCGCCCCGCCCATCATCGACGGCTTCATCGAAATGACCGACGCCCCCGGCCACGGTCTCACCCTCAATGAAGACGTCGCCCGCGCCAACCTCAAAAAGCACTCCTCCTTCTTCGGCGAATTTCCCTGGGAGTGCTGATCTAACGCAATGCTATCCACGGTCGAACGGGATCCCTGTGGGGGGATCCCGCGTTTCTTTACAGCGGGTTGCAGAATGATTGACACACGGACCCCTCGTCGTCCCGAGCGAAGCCGAGGGATCGCCTCGCCGCAGCGAGTGCTCTGTGGCCGCGCGGGTTCGAGGGTGTGTCAACCTTTCTGAGATTCGCTCTAACGCCTCCGCCAGTTCCAGTGGAGACGATTCGAACTCGGCCTCGTGCAGCGCCCAACAGACCTTCCGTTTCCAGCGATCCGCTATCCAATCAGCTCGGTTGCACTACGCCCACGCCCCTCTCTCCAAAGATCCTGGTAGCGCTGCTCCCCCAATCCCGCCCCGGTGATATTTACGGTGTCTTCGTATCTTGCAAGATGAGCCGGCGGGACCGAAGTTCCGCTCTCGGCACGCTCGACCTCCGCTCGCCCGAGCAAACGAGCCGCACGCTCCAACTCGCCTGCCCCGGCGCATGCCCGCGCCAGCACCTCCAGAATCTCCGAGATGCGCCGTCGGTCTCCAATGTCATCGGCAACGGCAAACGCCTGTTGGAGCCAACCTTCTGCAATCTCCCATTGGCCCTGCGCCGTCGCGTTGACTCCTAGCCCATAGAGGGCCAGCGACCGCACACTGGCATCTCCCAGCCGATCGGCATCCGCCAGCGAGCCCTCCAGCGTGATTTGAGCGGCGGCAAGATCGCCCGCGAGCTGCTCCGCCCGCCCACGCGTCACCGTCGCAATCGCCAGGGCATAGTCGTCCTGCAAGGTCCGCAACAACACGATGCTTTCTTGAATATGCGCGAGCGATGCCTCCCGATCCCCGTTCAACATCTCCGCCGAGGCCAGATCGATCAGGGCAAACGCGATCATTTGAGTGTCCGCCATCCTCCGGTACGTCTCGATCGAGCCGGAAATCAGGAGGATGCCCTCGGCTAGTTCACCCTCCACGAAGGCCAGTCTGCCAAGATCGTGATGCACCTGGGCGAGGCCGATGACGTCATCCAGGGGCAAAAGCTCCCGACGCCGCTCGTGGTGGCGGCGTGCCTCTGAAAAATCTGACGAGAGCTCATTCGCTACTGCCAGCTGAGTATGCGTCTCAGACCGCTTTTCGAGATCGCCGACCGTTTCGAACACGGCTAGCGCCTCGGAATATCGCCGGATGGCGTCGGCGAAAGCTCCTCGTGCGCCGTCGAGCCAGGCGAGCGCGCTCAGAGCCTGCCCCCGGGCAATCGTTCCGTCGCCTGGCGACGCCTCGAGCGCGCCCGTGAGCTCGATGGTGGCTTCATCGAACGGCCCGGCAGACCGCCAGTATGGAAAGAGAACGCAAACCAGACGGAGTCGGCGCGCGTCGGTATCGTGGTCCCGCAGCCAGTCGAGCGCACCACGCAGATTGCCAAGCTCGGTCCGCACTGCCCGAATAGGCCGATTGTCTCGGCTGGCAACGATGTCGGGCGTAAGCGCTTCGAGCCACGTCAGGAAATAGTCCACATGCGCATCCCGCACCACGGCGTCGTTGCCGGCCGCCAGGAGCTGCTCTCCCGCAAACTCGCGCACGGTTTCTAGCATGCGCAAGCGCGCATCGCCCCTCTCATCGGCATCGATCGTGAGCAAACTTTGATCGACCAGCTCTTCCAGCAGGTCGAGCGCCGAGGTGCCGGAGGGATCGCCCAGCACCATCTCGGCCGCCTCCACCGATGCGCCGCGACCGAACACTGAAAACTCCCGAAAGACGCGCTGCTGTTCGAGATCTAGCAAGTTATAGGACCAGCCGATGGTATCCCGGAGCGTCTGCTGCCGGACATTGGCCGCCCCGCCTCGGGTCAGGAGATTGAGCCGGCTTCCCAGTTTGGTCAGAATGGCGGCGGGTGGCAGCATGCGCGTACGCGCGGCGGCAATCTCGATAGCCAACGGCAGCCCATCCAGCCGGTGACAAATCTCGGCAACCGCGCGGGCATTGCCATCGATGAGTTGAAAGTCCGGACGCGCCCGCTGGGCAAGGGTAACGAAAAGACGCACCGCAGGGTTTTCCATGAGGGCCGCCGGTTGGGGAAGCTGCGCCAGATCGGGCAATGCTAGCTGTGGCACCGAGTACACCCACTCACCAGGAAGGTGCATTGGTGCACGGCTGGTCATCAGGAGCGTCACACTCGCCGCCGCCGCCTGCAAATCGCCCAGATCGGCCGCGGCACCGGGAATCTGCTCGAGGTTGTCCAGAATCAGCAGGGTCGAACGGTCCTCGAGCGCCGACCGAATCGACTCCAGCACGGAGCCATCGGGCGGGGTTTCGAGCTCGAGCAGATCTGCAATACTCGGGAGTACCAGTTCCGAATGTCGCACCGCCGAAAGATCGAGAAACCAGACCCCCCCGTCATACGACGGTCCCAGCCGCCGTCCCAGCTCCAATGCCAGTCTGGTTTTCCCGGTGCCCCCCGGGCCGGTCAACGTCATGGTACGACCATTGGCGAGCAGTGTGATCAGCTCTTCCATCTCGCGCTCGCGCCCGAGAATTGGAGGAAGCTGACTGGGAAGGTTCCCGGCGATCTCGAGGGGAACGCCAGGCGCGGAGACGACCTCGGCCGGCGCAGCATCGACGGCAACACCATGCCGCGCAAGCGCCTGTCGCAGCTTCGGCAGCCAATCCACTGGCTCGCGATCGAGCACCTCGATCCACTGCGCACCCTCAAGCCAATACGCGACGTCGTCCGGAAAAACCAGCGGATGCAGGATGAGCGGAATGATCGGCTTGTCGTACCGCCACGCCAGCATGATCTCCTGCCGCACATTCTTCGACGCCAGCGACGCGTCCGACGCGATCAGCAGCACGAGCCCGGCATCGCGCAGCGCATTCGCGATCTCGGTCCCATACGATGTGCCGCCAGCAATCCCTGCCTGATCGACCCAGACATCGAGCCCTTGCGACCGCACCGCATCGACAATTTGCATGGTTCTCGCGCGGTCGACACTGGCATAGCTCACAAAGCATTCAGGCATGAATCCGCGCCCCTTTATGTCGTACCAGAACCCGAGTATGATGCCCGGAATAGCAAACCTGTGCAATTCTCGAAATTCCTTCTTCTGGCGTAAACTGCGCCACCATTTTTTCGAGCTGGAGAACTACTGCATGGACGGCAATCGATTCGATGACATCACCAGGCGACTCGCCGCGGACGCGAGCCGTCGCTCGTTTCTGAAACGCACCGCTGCCACCATTGCCGCGCTAGCCGGGCTCAGTGGCGTAACCGCTACCGAAGCGGCTCGCCGCCCAACCCCAACTCCCAAACCGGTCAACTGTCCTGGGAGCCAAACCTGGAACGGCAGCGCTTGCGCCTGTCCGGGTGGGACCATTGCCTGTGGGCCCGATTGCTGTCCCGCCGGCGCCACCTGTTGTGACAACGCCTGCTGCTACGGGACCTGCTACGGAGAAGAGCTCTGCTGTCCCACTGGGCAGCTCATCTGCAACGGCGCCTGCCTTGCATTGGGACAATGTTGTAGCAATGGCGATTGCGCGGCTGGATTTGCCTGCATCGACAATGCCTGCATTTGCCAGGCATCCACATCGTGCGCAACGGCTGGCCAGGAATGCGGAACCTTCAACGACAACTGCGGGGTGATCAACGACTGTGGTGCCTGCACCGAACCGGAAACGTGCGGCGGCGGCGGAACCCCAGGCGTCTGCGGTTGCACATCCACAGTCTCCTGCGAGGGCAAATGCGGCGTCGTCACGTCGGAATGCGGCACAGTCACCGATTGTGGCAACCCGTGCGGCCCCTGTCAGGCCTGCACCAGCAACACTTGCGTTGCCACGGGAAACGGCACGTCGTGCAGTGCCAATGCCTGTATCCAGGGCGCAATCTGCATCGACGGCGTCTGTTCTGGTGGCAGTCCCGTCACCTGCCCCCCAGATGTCTCCGATCGATGCAATAGCATTGAATGCGACCCCGCGCTGGGCTGTGTCAAAACGCCAACCAACGAGGGTGGGAGCTGTACCGACGATCCGTGTTTTCCCGGCATCTGCCGTTCCGGCGTCTGTCAAGACAGCGACATCGAGTGTCCGCCCTGCCAAACCTGCGCCCAGGGCCAGTGCATCCCCGGAGGAAACGGCGATTCTTGCGGAAATGGATTGCATTGCTACGCCGGCAACTGCTGCAACATGCCAACCATCGGCGGCGAAGTCCCGGACGACCCGAACGTGCTCATGGGCTGCAACGAAACCGCTGAGATCTGCTGCGACGCCTCCTCTGGACCATGCTGTCCCGGCACATCGGAATGCTGTGAGATCTGCGTGACCGTCGAAGGCGATTCTGGCCGGCCGCTGTACAACATGTGCTGCTCCGAAGAACAGCAGTGTGATGGAACCTGCTGCTGGAACACCGATACCTGCGTCAACGGCAGTTGCGTCGATCGCGATCAGGTCTGCGCCGGCAATGTCGTATGTGCGGACAAATGCTGCGGCGGCAACGGCGATGGGACGGGTGCCTGCTGCGGATCGGACGCGTATTGCGTCGATGATGTGTGCGTGGCTCGCCAGGACGTCTCCTGCACCAGCCACGCAACCTGTGAGGCCCTTTACGACCCCGGCGCGGTTTGCGCGGAAATGGGCTTCGGTCCTAGCGCTGAGCCAGGGTTCTGCTGTCCGGGCGGGTACTCGCGTCTCAACACCTCAGGCCCGAACGCCGGGCAATACTCCTGTTGCGATCCCAACACTCGGCCAACCCAATTCGGCTGTTGCGCGTATCCTGACTATGAGTGCATTAGTTGCACCTGTAGCACCACTACCGTTCGCCGTTGGGGGAGATAGTCCGATTTGTCCGCACGCCAGTGGAATGAATCCGATTCGCAAATCTTCATCGACCGGGGACGTATCTACACCCCCCGGCGCGATGAGCTGCGAGACGCGTTCCTCGATCTGATTCCGGCCGAGCTCGACGACACCTTCCAGGTCGTCGAGCTCGCGCCCGGCGCGGGTTGGCTCTCGGCTGCC
>JBBQPB010000142.1:0-5907 GCA_038331435.1 Thermomicrobiales bacterium
TCAGCTACCGCGCGTCTTCGACCGCTACGCGAAATCGGCCGACTCGGGAGGGAGCGGGCTCGGGCTTGCCATAGCCAAGCGGCTGGTCGAAGCGCACAACGGAACGATCGATGTGGAGAGCGTCGAGGGAGAGGGCACAACTTTCACGCTTCGGTTGCCACTGTCGTAAAGCTTCATGTGCCCAGCGGGACGATTCGATTGCCGAGTCGTGTGGACGCAGCCCAGGGCGGGGAGCGAGAACCTACTCCGTATTTTCAGCGATGCCGGTCATTTCACCGACATTCGGCTCGGGAGCGCGGTGATAGCGCCGGTGCCAATCGGCGAGCCAGGTGTCCAGGTTCTGCCGATCCGGTCCACAGAACGGAGTGCCGCCCCACCGGCGCCGGCCGAACGCCGAGAAATCCTCGCCGATCACCAGGAGCAAGAGCAACTGAAAGAAGAGAATGATGGGGAAAAACGGAACGAAGCCTGGACGGTCGTTGTCAGTGATGACGAGCGTTTCGCCATTTTCTCCTGGAACCACCACCGTCACCGAGGTGTGATCCCAGCCGTTCCCACCCCAGAACGCAAATCCCGCGAAAACGAGAATGGCCACCAGCGCCAACCCAAATGCGATGTTCTTGCGCGGCAATTGAGTCGTTTCTCGGCGAGACACTCGTCCCGCGCTGGCTAATCCTGAAGAGATCGCGATTTGCCACCAGGCGATGCTGGGTTCGAACACTCGTGCCGAGATAGAGGGGGTCGCCGAAGCACTGTTCCTGGCCAATCGGACATGATCCCTACGAAGTTTTCGTTCCCAGTCCTTCACAAGTTTTCATCCTGGATCCGATACAGCCATACAATTGAAAAACGTTAGGTTCAATCCTCTACGACTTCACCAGGGTCAAGCCGCTTGGCGAAGCCGCACCGGATCACATCACCGGCAATGACGCCGGCAAGGCTTCCCGGCCAGCCTCCTCGGATAACAGGTAGCCAAGACCGTCGGGGCTACCCCGGAACCATGCTATGTGGACTGCCAATGACGGCACTTGTCTGCAGCGAAGCTTCCATCTCTCCCGCGCCCCACCCGTTGGATAGGCTGCCGTTTGGATTGAACGGCAGCCATGCGGCTTCTGATTCCAAATCGACACGCTCAATAAAGGGGACACACGTCTATGAGCGATCCAGAAGCCCAGAGCGCGGCCGAGCATCTCGCCGAGCAACGGCTTAATCGCCGCACATTTATTCAGGGTACTAGCGCTGTTGTGGCGGCAGGATCGATAACCGCCGCTGGGGCGGCGCTTCATCCCACGGTTGCACAGGATTCCACTCCGTCTGCGGCGACTCCAACTGCAGGGACCCCATCTCCTATGGCGGGTATGTCAGGGATGGAAGGACCCAGCGGCGAAGCGGTTAATCCGTTCAGGGATGGTTTCACGCACTTCAGCCCGCCAGACGCCGCGGTCATTCGCGCCGCAGCCGCTCGAATGATCCCTACGGATGACAATGGACCTGGGGCGACAGAGGCCGGAGTGGTCTATTTCATCGACCGCCAGTTGGCCAAGGAGCGCATGGGATACACGGGGCCGATTTACGAACAGGGTCCGTGGCTCGAGGGGTTGGCAACCCAGGGCGATCAATCCTCACTCTCTATACCTGACCGCTTCCGTCTCGGCATCGGCGGGATGGATGCCTACGCGCAACAGCTCTACGGAGCGGGTTTCGCGAATCTGACTGCAGACCAGCAAGATCGTATCCTCGGCGATATGCAAAAGGGCACGCCCGATACATTCGATGGCGCCTCCATCCAGAGTTTCCCGCCTGTGTACACCGGCGCTGGTACCGAGGGAATCCAGACCGCCGGCCCGGCAGGAGTCGGCGCCGACGCCTTCTTCTCTCTCCTTCTGCAATACGTCATGGCGGGCTTCTTCGCCGACCCGGTTCATGGCGGAAACCGTGACATGATCGGTTGGAAGCTTGTCGGGTTCCCGGGAGCCCAGGGCTTCGTCTACAGCGACTGGATACTCCGGTACGGAGAAGAGTTCACCGGCGGTTACAAGAGCCTGGCGGAATACCAGCAGCAGGTTGGAGGGGGGCAATAGTCATGGCCACACTACCGAAAACAGATGTCGTCTTTGTCGGCTTCGGCCTTACAGGCGGCGCTATCGCCAACGAACTGGGAAAGCGAACAAGCCTGAACATGGTGGCCCTGGAACGGGGGCCATTTCGCACCACCGGACGCGATTTTCTGATGGACCACTTTGACGAGTGGCGGTACGCATTCCAGAGCCAGCTCTTCCAGGATCTTTCCCGCGAGACGCTGACGTTCCGGAACGATGCCAAGCAAACCGCGCTGCCGATGCGCCAGTACGGATCGTTCCGGCCCGGCAATGAGGTTGGCGGAGCCATGGTCCACTGGAATGGCGCACTCTGGCGCTTCCTCGACTACTTCTTCGAGTACCGCTCGCATCTCGAGGAGCGGTACGGGAAAAATTTCCTGCCAGAAGACTGCACCGTGCAGGACTTCGGCGTCACCTACGACGAACTGGAGCCCTATTTCACTCAGTTCGACAAGACCTTCGGTATCGCGGGTAAGGCGGGCAATATCAACGGGACGATTCAAGAAGGTGGCAATCCTTTCGAAGCACCACGTTCCGAGGACTATCCACAAGGGCCGAACAAGATTGCATATGGCCCGACGCTTTTCCAGAAGGCGACCGACGAACTCGGTTACCATCCGTTCCCGCAACCCACCGCCAACAGTCCGGAGGTGTACACGAACCCCGACGGCATGAAACTCGGTGCCTGCGAGTACTGCGGATTCTGCGAGCGTTTCGGGTGCCATACGGGAGCCAAAGCCAGCCCAATCGTGACGGTCATTCCGAGCGCGCTCAAGAGCGGCCGAGTGGAAGTGCGAGAGTTCTGTAACGTCTTCAAGATCAACCACAAGGATGGCGTTGCCACGAGCGTCTCCTACTATGACGCTTCTGGTCAGGAGCAGGAGCAACCGGCCGACATCATCGTCGTCGGCGCCTGGACGCTCTCCAATATCCGGCTTGCGCTTCTTTCTGGTATCGGTGAGCCATACGACCCTCAGACGGGCAAGGGCGTCACAGGGAGAAACTACTCCTATCAGCTGGGAGGCGCAGGGGCGCAAGGTTGGTACGATGACCGTATCCTGAATCGGTTCATGGGATCAGGAGCGAACGGCTACACCATCGACGATTACAACAGCGATAACTTCGATCACACGGACCTCGGGTTCTTCGGTGGTGGAAATATCGCGTGCAACAACACCGGTGCCCGGCCGATCGGTCAACTTGGGCCGCTACCTCCGGGAACGCCGAGCTGGGGAAGCGACTGGAAAGCGGCGGCGAAACAGCATTACAACCGAGTGGTCAGTTTCGGAATGCAGGGTGAATCGCCCTCGTACCGGCAAAACTACTGCGATCTCGACCCAACGTACAAAGACGCCTGGGGAAATCCGTTGTTGCGGATGACCTTCAACTGGACGGATAACGAACGAAAAATGGTCAAATACGTGGCTGACACCGTGCTGGCGCCGATCATCAAGCAAATGGGCCCAGCGATTCAGCGCGTGAGCGACACGATCGAGGACTACAGCATCGTGCCGTACCAGTCGACCCACTGCACCGGTGGGGTGATCATGGGCAGCTCACCCGAAACGTCCGTGGTCAATCCCTATAATCAGGCGTGGGATGTGAGCAACGTCTTCATCAGCGGGGCATCGAGCTTCCCTCAGAACGGGGGATACAACCCGACCGGAACGGTGGGTGCATTTGCCTATCGTCTCGCCGATACCCTCGTGTCGAAATACATACCGGATCCCGGCCCATTGTCCTGATTCTCCGGGAATGCTGAGAGCAACCAGCGAGGTGTGTGCCTCGCTGGTTGGTACACATCTGCATCAGTCGCGATCGAGAAGCGTCAGCGCTTCCGCGGCCCACTCGATGCCGGCCGGTGTGTTTGGATCGAGCATCAACTGCACATGGCTGATGCCCGCGCCGGCGTAGTCATGCAGGTGGGAAGCCAATTGCTCCGGCGTTTCGGCTCGGAATCCTTCTTTTTCTTCACTCGGTCGTCCGGCAGCATCCGGTAAATCGACCAGGAGTGTCACGGTGCGTTCCACCGAAGCAGGATCGCGCCCGGCTTTCTTCATTGCGGCATCGACCAGCGCGCGATCAGCGGCGAGCTCGTCGAGATTCTGGCGTGCCCAGGCATTCCAGATACTTCCGTATTTCGCGAGTAGTCCCAACATCCGTGGAGCGGATGAACCGATCATGATTGGCGGTCCTGCTGGCCGCGGACCGCGCGGGCGTAGCTCGCAGTCACGAGCGGAGTAATACGTTCCTTCGAAATCAACGTGCCCGTGGCGTAAGAGCCCGTAGATGATCTGGATTGCCTCGTCGAATCGGGAAACCCGATGATCGTAGGGGAAGCCGAATGCTTCGTAATCGGGTTGATGCCAGCCGGCGCCCAATCCGAGCACCAACCGCCCACCGGAAATCTCGTCCACGGTGTCGGCGATCTTTGCCAGTAATGCCGGGTTGCGATACGAGGTCGCCGTGACCAGCGGTCCAAGTTCCACCGTCGAAGTGATTGCAGCCAGGGCCGCCAGATTCGACCAACACTCCCACGGACCCTGCGGCGGTTTTGGAGGAAAGCGATAGATGAGATGATCCGCGACCCAGATCGAGTCGAATCCCGAGTCCTCGGCAAGTCGCGCCATGGTGGCGAGATCGCTCCAGCGGGCGGTATTTCCGCCCATCTCGCGCTCTGTGTCGGGGAGAATCAATCCGACACGGAGCGGTCGCCGGCGCGTCGGGGGTACCTGGTTTGAATTCGGTGTCGGCTGCGTTGTCATATCGACCGTCCCTTTCCTGGAGGACTACGAGCGGAGTTCGAATTCGTGCATCATAGCCACCGGCTGGCTGACGTGCCGGTGCAGTTGAAACGAAGATGACAAAGAGAGGGAGGGCCGCGGATGATCCTCTATACCGGTGCGTACACCGAACCGGGCATGGGCAACGCCAAGGGAATCGGACAACTGGATTTTGGGTTGGACGACGGTGCATTCGGTCCCGAGCTCGGCGTTACAGACGCGCAGAATCCGTCCTATCTGGCGCTCTCGGTCGACGGTAGATATCTCTATGCGATTGACGAGCGAACCGATGGAGGCGTTAGCGCTTATCGTCGCGATCCGGATTCCGGTGCGCTTGCCCGATTAAATAACCAGTCCACCGGGGGGGCGCATCCCTGCTATCTCAGTCTCGATACGAGTGGGCGCTTTTTGCTCGTCGTGAACTATAGCGGTGGCAATGTTGCGGTCTTTCCGCTTGCGGAGGATGGATCACTCGAGCCAGCCAGCCAGGTGCTGGCGCACCAGGGATCGAGTATCGATCCTGACCGGCAGGGCGAGCCGCACCCGCACATGATCCTTCCGTCACCGGACGGCCGATTTATCTATGTCTCCGATCTCGGCACCGACCAGATCGTCCGCTACCGGCTCGACCGCGAAAACGGAAAATTGATCGATCCCGTGACCACCGATGTAACTCCCGGAATGGGTCCGCGCCACTTCGCCTTTTCGCCCGACGGAACGACGATGGTGGTTATCGGCGAGCTCGATTCAACGCTCAAGAGTTTTGCGGTCGAGGGCGAGGGAACGCTGACGCCAGCGTCGTCGGTTTCGACAGTTCCGGACGACTTCACCTCTCTGAATTCCTGTGCGCACGTGCTGTTTTCCCCCGATGGACGATTCGTTTACGGTTCCAATCGTGGGCATGACAGCATCGCGGTGGCGACGCTCGACCCCGAATCACGCGTGTTGGAGATCGTCGAGATCATTCCGACCGGTGGGCAGGAGCCGAGAAACTTCACGCTCGATCCGACGGGGCGCTGGTTGCT
>JBBQPB010000143.1:0-5897 GCA_038331435.1 Thermomicrobiales bacterium
CGAGCACGCCGGTGTTGTCCACCGGTGCGAATCCCATCTGGCCGGTGCCGATCAGGCGAGCCATGTCCAGATTGCCGATGATGCAGACGAAGAGTGAGCCGAGCAGACCGTATCCGATCGGCTTCCAGGCCGTGGCCATCCGTAGGTAGCGCGAGAAGAACGAGAGCGCCGACGACGCGAACGCCCACGAGTTGAGGATCGCCAATGCGAAGACGGTCGCCACCGCGAGATTGAACGACACCGCCGGAACGATTCCGGTCAGATGCGTGACCGCCGCGAACAGCACCCAGCCGAAGTAGTAGTAGTTGATATAGCCACCGGCAAACCACGGGTCGTAGGCCGGGAAATGGGTCGATTTGATGATCGCGTTGAAGTAGGCGAACTCCATCGGTTTTTCGCCCCCGCGGGCCGGATGCCAGAGATCGGGATTGACCGAACGGAAGTAGACGAACATCAGGAACGCCGCCAGGAAAATAAGTTCAGCGGCCAGGATCCAACGCCAGCTAAATCGGAGATCGACCCAGATCTGCCGCCAGTTTCCAGCACTGGCCAGCACGGAGAGCATCGCTACGATGATGATGCCGATGGCAACGCCTGGCAGGCCCCAATCGGCGATATGCAGGCTTGCCAGCAGCCACGCGAAGATCGTCGCTCCGGCCAGGCCGACGCTCTTGGCAACGGCGTATCCCCGGTCCGGCAACCGATTGAGCGCGCGCCAGCAAAGCGGTATCGCGGCCAGCGCCATGAGCTGCAACGCCAGGTACCATGTGATCACCGGGTACTGATTCATGATGCTATCGCGGTGGAAGATCTCGCTCCAGGTGCCTCCGGCTTGCTGGATGGCACGCTCTTCGTCCGATATCAAGAGCATGTTCTTGCCGGCGTCCACCGATTTCACGCGCACGAAGTCGGCGGAGAGCGTGGCCGCGAGTTGTGCCTGCACCTTATCGGCATCGAAGCTGTCGTTCTTTTGGAAGATGAGCACCTTGGGATGGTCGTAGACCGTGAACGACTCTTCCGAGCTGTCGTCGTTGAGCTCGATCCCGAAGAGCGACGGGTAATTGGTTTCGGTATGCACCAGATCGAACCCGAGCTCACCGTCGAAGAGCATGCGGTAGTACTCGTTCGCCATCGGCCAGCGTTCGGGTATGCGGGTAATCGAGTCGTAGAGTCGGTTGCTGGTGACGAAGATCCAGTCGCTCTCTTGCAACCGCTGCATCAACGTGGCGAGCTTCTCAGGGTTATCGTCATCGTACATGGCGATTTCGTCGCCAGGATAGGCCCCCGATCCGGGCATATTCGGCAGGTTGAGCGGGATTGGGTCGTCCCAATGCTCGTGGAGCGTCTTGGTCCCTTCCGGGATATTGGCGTAGATCCACTCGGATGCGGCAACGCGCGTTTGTGTGTGGGTGTAAATCGACGTGAAGGCGAACGCATAGGCAGCGGTCAGGGCCACCACCAGCACGGTGGGCAACAATCCGGCCCAGCTATATTTCGGCCACCGCTTGGCAACTCGGCCCCAGATCTCGTACAGCAATCCTGCCGCCAGTAGCGCCATAAAGGGATAGGCGGGCACGGTGTAGCGCATCGTCTTGATAAAACCGATGCCGTAATAGATCAGATGAAACGCGGGCCAGGCGATAAGAAAGAGCTGCCAGGTTGGTGGCCAGCGCCGCGCGGTCAACACCCGAACGCTCATGAGCCCCAGGCCCAGGAGTGAAACGATGCCCAGCGCTGGCCCCACCCCCCAGAGCACGAAGTTCTTCAGGACGAAGATAATGGGAGCGCGATTGGCCCACTGGGTCGATGGGTTCCCGTCATATTCGCCACTCTGGACATGGCGCCAGTAATCGACATCGGAGGTCCATTTCGGACTGAACGAGATATCCAGCACACCCGGCCCGGAAAAGGCCATCGACTGGACGATGCGGAAGGTCCAGAAGGCGATCATCGCCGCCAGGAACACGCCCAGCAGCACCGGCAAGCCCGTGCGGCCCTTGCGGTTCCAGAACGCGTCTGGCCCATTGATGCGCAATTGCTCGATCAACGGGATGGCCATGACGGCGGCAATCGGCAGGGCGCTCAACTTGCTCGCCAGCGCCAATCCGACCATCAACCCCGCTAAACAGAATTCCCACCATCGCCCGTTCGCATCCGCGCGAATCGCAAAATAGAACGCCATGACACAGAGCGCGGACGCGGTCAGATCGAACGTGCCGAAGTGCGACAACTGGATGGGGTGGACCGACAGCGCATAGAGCAGCGAGGCCAACAGCCCGATTCGCTCGTTGAAGAGGCGGCGCCCGATGAGAAAGAGGAAGAAAACGGTCAGCAGATCGAAGATCGCCGACACCGACCGCGATGCAAGATGGAAATTCCCGTACTCCGTATGCCCGGTAAGCTCCCCGTAAAGCTTGGCGGCATAGAGTGGGAACGTGCCATAGATGAACGTCGGGTATTCGAAGTTGTAGGGATTGAGCGTGCTTACCGGAGTGTTGAAATACTCACCCGGACTTGACGGCCATTGCAATGCCGTCGCCACCATGGTGATGAACCGCTCATCCGGGTGAAGATTCTGGCCCGCGTCCCAGTCTTGACCGGTGAACCGCAGCAACGCCGCCAGCAGCATGATACCGAGCAGCGCTGCGGGAACCGCGAACGCGCGCGCGCGTTCCAGGAGCGACACGCGCTCCTTGGTCTCGGTCCAGGTCGTGGTGGGGGAAGTGGCAACCATCGTTCAGGTCCGGGCCGGCGCTATGCGCCGGACATTTCAGTAACTTCAGCGCGCTTCTTGACGCGGAAGAACTGATAGGCCCCCTTCTCCGGAAGCTCCTCGTTGTAGTAGCGGCGGTACCAGAACTCGAGCGGTTTGGTTTGCAGCGGATGAATCACCCACTCGCCGCGCAACCGCTTGCTTGCCAGATTCGGAATGCCGATGTAATGCGCCATATCGAACGCACGGTGGGCAGATTCCGAGAAGTAATACGTGTGTTCCACCACGTCCAGCCCGTGGCGATCGAACCGTCTGGTCCAGACTTCAGGCGAATCCACATGGGCGTGAGAGGAAATCTTGTTGAAGAAATCCCCATAGAGCTGACCGAGCTTGTCGACACCCAGCTTCTTGGGCAGCGATGCCCCGAGCAGGAACTTCGGGTAGTACTCGCTGGGCGTGGTCATGGCGAACTCGCCACCTGGTTTGAGTACGCGAGCAATCTCCCGAACGGTCATTTCCACGTCCGGGATATGCTCGAGGACACTATTGCTCATGACCGTTTGGAACGACTCGTCCGCGAACGGCATTTCCGTTGCGCTGGCCAGGACCAGCTCCTTGTACACCGTTGGGCGAAGGACGGCGCATTCCACCAGATCGCGTTTCCACGGATCCATACCGACATCGATCGACTCAGTGAACGTGACCGCAGCGAAATGCCCGTCTCCGCATCCAACATCGAGCACCGGATGGAGCAGCGGCACCGCGGCCATGAAACGCGATTCGATCGATCGCAACAGCGCCCGGTGCGGCGCCATGGTCAGCAGTTGATCCTTGAGATAGTCAGGAGAAGAAGATGGCACGAAACCGTCCTGTGTGGGTCCAAGTTCGGCCGCCACACGGAGCGGTCGATTCAATGCAGCCGCAGTTCGGAACGCGCCGCCCGGGCCACGTCGGTCGTTCTGGTACGCCGCCTGCTTGTAAGCCAGCCGAGAGTATGCGAATTGTGGGGTGATTGTGCAACACGATCGCCGGATTCAGGAGCGATTCGCCGCCTTTTCCGCGATCAAATCGCGGTACAGCGATTCGTAGTCGGCAATGGTCTGGTCGAGATCGAAGATCTGCTCGATTTCCGCACGAGATTTGATGTAGAGATTGGAGTCGTTGAGCACCATGTCGATGGCGGTCGCCAGCGATGCGCTGTCGGCGATCTTCGCGATTTCGCCCATGCCGGTCATCGTCACTGGTTGCCGCACGCCAGGCAAATTCGTGGCCACCACCGGCGTTCCGCAGAGCATGGCTTCCACCTGCACCAATCCGAACGATTCGGTCGAATTGATACTGGTCATCAGCAGCAGGTCGATGGCGCCGTAGAACACGGCCAGATCGCGCCCCTGCAACGTCCCGGCAAATACCCAGTGATCCTGATACGGAATCAGCATCTGCTCGATCTTCTCGCGGTACTCTGCCTCGCCGACTACGTTCTTATATGGGCCAGCGAAAACCACCTGGAGATCCGGGAAGCGCTCGATCAGCGCTGGTAGTGCGCCGATTCCATATTCGATCCCCTTCTCGGTCGCCAGCCGGGACGCAAATCCCAGTACCGGCCCATTACCGAGCCCGTGTTTCGCTTTGAATACAGCGACCTCGTCGGCGGTTGCCGGATCCTGGATCACCGGCGGTTTGATGACGGTGATCTTTTCCTTAAAGCGCTTCAGCAGCGAGGAGTGATCGGCATAGTCCCGGGTATAGGCGACGATCCCGTCGGCCAGGGTTCCGGTGGCGTAGTTCGCGGCATAGACTCCGGCGTCGAATCCTCGATTGATCAACCCGGCCGGCAACTGTAAATCGCAGTGATAGGTGAAGAGCACCGGTTTGCCGGCCTTTTTCGCCGCTCCAGCCGCGAGCGAGGCCTCGAGCTGCGGGAGATGGAGATGGACAATGTCGTGGTTTTTCGCCAGGCGGTAGGCCGTATAGGCATAGCGCGGCATCAATGGCGCCTTGCCTATCGCCACCGGTGCCGGCACGCGAACCACCTTCACCCCTTCGATCACTTCCTCCACCGCCAGCGCAGGATCGTGTTGCGCAGTCAGCACGGTTACGCTATGTCCGCGCTCGACCAGTTGGGCCGCCAGGCGCTCGGCATAAATGGTCAGCCCGCTCACATTTGGCCGGTAGTAGGTGAGGGACATCAGGACGCGCACAAGTCGAGCTCCATTGTTGTCACGTAGCGCCGCCATTTATAGTGGTCGGGTTCACGTCAACCACGGATCGCCATGAATGGCGACGCTACATGAACGATTGCAGCGCTGTCGATCAATCGAACAGATCCCGATTGGCTTTCACCCATTCGGTGAGCTTCGCGATGCCTTGCCAAACTCCGACCCCCGGTTCCCATCCGAGCTCGTCGGCGGCTTTGGTGGTATCGGCCACGAAGATCGGCTGATCGCCTGGCCGGGTTTCGCCAAACTCCGGATCGGGGACCTCGTACCCGAGGGCGGCTTCGACGATCGGCTTGAACTCTTTCCAGATGGAAATCGAGTTCTCGATCCCACCGCCGAGGTTGTAGATCTGCCCAGCGGAACGATCTGGCCGCATATAGGCGGCATCGAAGGCGTTCAGCAGGTCATCGACATAGAGCAGGTCGCGCACCTGCTTCCCGTCGCCGTAAATCGTCATCGGCTTTCCTGTCACCAGCGCGATGACGAACCATGCCACCCAGCCCTGATCCTCGACTCCCATCTGTCGCGGACCGTAGATGCAGGATTGGCGGAACACCGTGGTCGGTAGACCGTAAATGCGGAAGTAGTCGCGGAAATACTGGTCAGCAGCTCCCTTTGAGCAACCGTAGGGGGAGTGGAAATCGAGGGACGCGTCCTCGCTGACGCCGAGTGGCAGTGATTCAAAAGCGTAGCGAGTCTCGAGCTCAATGGTCGGCACATCCTCGAGCCCACCGTAGACCTTATTAGTGGAGGAATAGATCACGTGCGGGTTGTTGCCGCTGAGGCGAGCGCCTTCGAGCACATTGAAGCTGCCCAGCACGTTAACTTCGAAGTCGCTGCGGGGATCGGTCACCGACGTGGTCACCGCCACCTGGGCGGCAAAGTGAGCCACCGCCTCGACATCGGCGATAGCCTGTCGCACCAGCTCAGCGTCGGTGATCGAGCTCTGGATCAGCTCGACCTTC
>JBBQPB010000144.1:0-5884 GCA_038331435.1 Thermomicrobiales bacterium
TTCATCTCAGGAATGGCCTTTGTAGCCGGCGAAGCCGGAGCCGACGGTTTCTTGCTGGAAGTCGGCGTCGAGGGCGTCGGCGTCCTTGCCTTTGTCGAGCAGGCGCAGCGCTTCCGCGGCGACGTGCTCCCTGGTGAAGCCAAAATAGGCGAGCACTTTGTTGCCCGGTCCAGACGCGCCAAAGGTGTCGATGCCGACGCTGCGGCCATTGGGTCCAGTGTAGCGCTGCCACCCGTTGGTGACGCCAGCTTCGACGGAAAGGCGCGGGGTCGGCCAGGGCCCCAGGACGCTGTTGCGGTACGACTCGGTCTGGCGATCGAACATCTCCCAGCTTGGAAGGCTCACCACGCGCGCGGCGACCTCGTATTCCTTCAGCAGGTCAGCAGCTTCCAGGGAAAGGGCGACCTCCGAACCGGTGGCGACCAGCACGATATCCGGGTTCGTTTCGGTGTCGCGGAGCACGTAGCCGCCCTGGGTAAGGGAGCCGTGCGCGTTGGCGCGGTCGAGGATCGGCAAGTCCTGGCGGGAGAGAACGAGCACGGTCGGACCGTTTGTGGTCAGGGCGGACTGCCAGGCTTCGCGGGTTTCGTTCGCGTCCGCCGGGCGAATCACGTTCAGGCCCGGAATCAGGCGCAGCGACATGACCTGCTCAACCGGCTCGTGAGTCGGACCGTCCTCACCAACTGCGATGCTGTCGTGGGTGAAGACGAAGATCGACTTGTAACCGGAAAGCGCGGCCAGACGAATCGGGGCACGCATGTAGTCCGAGAAAACGAGGAAAGTGGCGCTGAAGGGGATGACACCACCGTGTGCCGCCATGCCGTTGACCGCGCTGCCCATGGCATGCTCGCGGATACCCCAGTGGATATTGTGGCCGGCGTAACTCCACGGTCCGCCGAGCTCGCCCTGGATCTCTTCGCTGCCTTCCGGCACGGGCGGTTGAAAATCGCCTCCGCCCTTCATGCCGGTATTCGTGGAGGGGTTGAGGTCGGCCGAGCCGCCGATGAAGGTGGGGACCTTGGGATAGAAGGCCTGGATGACGGCTTCGGATGCCTTACGGGTGGCGATGGCCTTGTCGCTGACGTTCCAGACCGGCAGATCGGCGTCCCAGTTCTTCGCGAACTCGCCGGCCAGGGCGCGTTTCAACTCGGCGCCGAGCTCTGGATGGGCAGCGACATAGTCAGCGAGGGTGGAGTCCCATTGCTTCTCGGTCTGCGCGCCGGATTGCACGGCTTCGCGGAAGACTTCGAGTGCTTCGTCGGGCACGAAGAAAGTGGGTTCCTCCGGCCAGTCCATGTTCTGCTTGGCGGCGGCAACTTCGTCCGGTCCGAGTGGCGAACCGTGGACCCCGAAGGTGCCTTCCTTCTTAGGAGAGCCGAATCCGATAATCGTCTTTGCCAGGATCAGCGACGGCTTGTCGGTGACGGCGCGGGACTCGTCCAGCGCCTGGCGCACCTGATCGCTGTCCATACCGTCGATGGAGACGGTGTGCCAGCCGGAGGCTTCGAAGCGGGCGGCGACATCGTCCGACATCGACAGATTGGCGGTGCCGGCCAGCGTGATGTGGTTTTGGTCGTAGAGATAGATCAGCTTGCCAAGCCCGAGGTGCCCGGCGATAGAGGCGGCTTCCATGGAGACGCCTTCCATCACGTCACCATCGGAGACGATGGCGTAGGTGTAATGGTCGATCACCTCATGGCCGGGGCGGTTGTAGGTGGCAGCCAGGAACTGCTCGGCGATGGCCATGCCGACGGCGTTGCCGAATCCCTGCCCCAACGGTCCGGTGGTGACTTCGACGCCGGGGGTAAGCCCGTATTCCGGGTGACCCGGGGTGATCGAGCCGAGCTGGCGGAAATCCTTGAGCTGCTCCAGCGGCAGGTCGTAGCCTGTCAGGTAGAGCAGCGAATAGAGCAGCGCGGAGCCATGCCCGGCGGAGAGGACGAAGCGGTCACGGTTGGCCCAGTGCGGGTCCTTCGGATTGTGCCTCAGGTATTCGGTCCAGAGAACATAGGCCATGTTGGCGGCGCCCATCGGGAGTCCGGGATGACCGGAATTGGCCTTCTGCACGGCGTCGACCGAGAGAAAACGGATGGAATTGATCGCGCGTTCTTCCAGGCTGCGATCGATGGTTGCTGTCAAGATCGAGGTCTCCTTCGTATGCGGGTCGCTCGTGGAGAGCGATGCTGCGCGGGAGCAACTGCCGGTTCCCGCGTTCCTTACCTTTTCAATTATGCAATGTGGATTCCAGTGGACTGTTTACGGAAAGGTTGCGGGACCAGGTTGTGCAGAAGCCAACGCTCTTGCGGGATTTTGATGCAACCGCCCTGCCCCGCTTCCCGCTCCCCCGGGTTTGACGCCACGTGAGCAAGGTGCTATAAGTCGGCGACCCTATCGCCGAGATTTGCGGCGACAAATAAAGAGCAGAAAGGCAGCCCATCAATGGAGAAGGATGTCCTCGAAGGTTTGGCAGCGGCCCAGCGCACCAGTTACGAGGTGAGCCGGCGCAAGGCGCTCGGTATCGTGACGAAGTTGGGCTTGGGCGGAGCGGCAGCGGTCGCGCTCGGCGCCGGAGTCGGATCGAGATCGGTCCGTCAGGCGCTGGCCCAAAGCGGTTTACCGCAGAAAGATTACAAGATTACGTTCGTCAACCATGTGACGACCAACCCGTTCTTCACACCGACCATCTACGGAATAGAGGACGCGTGCGCGTTCCTGGGCTGTAGTTATCAGTGGACCGGCTCGGAGACTTCAGACGTCTCCCAGATGGTGTCCGCGATGCAGACGGCGATTGCCGCCAAGGTGGACGGTATCGCGGTGTGTTTGGTCGACGCCGAGGCGTTCAATCAGCCAACGGAGGATGCGCTCAGTATCGGCATCCCGGTGATCGGGTACAACGCCGATACGCCCGGCAATGCCCGGCTGGCCTACGTCGGCCAGAGTCTCTATGAATCCGGTTACAACATTGCCCAAAAGTGGCTGCCGATGGTAGAACCGGGCGGTAAGGTAATGCTCTCCATCGCCACTCCCGGTTCGCTGAACCTGCAGCCGCGACTCGATGGGTATATCCAGGCCATCAAGGACGCCGGTGACCCGGTCACCTATGAGACGCTTGATTCTGGTGTCGATCAGGCCACGGAAGAGTCCCGCATCGAAAGCTACTATCTCGCCAACCCGGATGTGGTGGGCATGTTCGGCACTGGCGCGACCGATTCGCTGGCTGTCGGCAAGATCTCCAAAAAGTATGGTCTGGCGGCGGAGGGAGTCATCACGGCTGGCTACGACCTGCTCCCAGAAACACTGTCGCTCATCGGTAGCGGCGACATGACCTTCACCACGGATCAGCAACCGTATCTGCAGGGCTTTATTCCCACGCTGCAGATTTACCTCTACCAGCTTTCGGGCGGTGCGGTCTCCCCCGCGAACACAGACACCAGCTTGGCTTACGTGACAAGCGACAACGTCGATATCTACCTGACCCCGTCCCGGTTCGAGGGCAGCACAGAGGACGAACCCGCATAGAGACCGCGTCATCGATAGATGGATAGGGGGTCAGCCCTTATCCATCGCTGCGCTCGCACGAATGAGGAGCAAACAGGGACGCCGGCAATCTCGCTGGCGTCCCTGTTCATCCGGCGCAGCAGTCGTCGCGGGCGCGTCGACTAGAGCAGCTACGGTCGAGTTGCGGCCATCAACCACGGAGTCACGGAGTTGTCCTGCCGTCATGGCGAGACAAGCGTTCACCGCTCGTCGATGGTCGAATCCAATTGCGGGTTGTGCTCGTCCTCCGTGCCGTCCGGGATGGAAAACGACTTCCGATAGGTGAGAAGAAGCAGGGAAGATGGCACAAGGGATCTCATCTGAGGATCAGGCGGAGCCGCCGGCGCATAGTCGGCGGTGGTTCGACACCGTGCTCGATTTCGTTGCCCGTTACCGGGAAGCGAGCATCGCCGCCGTTGCGATCCTGCTCGTCATCTATATACAGCTCAACAACAGCGTCTTCCTCACCAGCCCCCTGATGAGTGTGGTGTTGCGCGATACGGCCCGTATCGGGATGATCGCCGCAGGGCTCGTCCTGGTGATGATTACTGCTGAGATCGATCTTTCCGTCGGCGCGACCTACGCCTTGGCTCCGTACCTGATGATTTCGCTGAGCATCGACTGGGGATGGTCGCTCTGGGTAACGGCGCCCATCGCTATACTCGTGGGTCTCTTCATCGGGTTCGTTAACGGAATCATTACCGTCAAGCTGCATATCCCAAGTTTGATCACTACCCTCGGCATGTTCTTTTTATTAACCGGCATCACCGTCTCGTATGCGCACAGCCAACCTATCCGGATGCCGGTGCAGGAGCCGTTCAACCTGGTCTTCGGCGAGAATCGATTTGGTCCACTCGATTCGCTCTTCTCGTGGGACGGTCTCACCGGCTTCACGCCAATCATCTGGACATTGGCCGTTGTGCTGATCCTGACGCTCGTCCTTTCCCGCACAGTCTTTGGCCTTCATCTGATCTCCACCGGCAGCAACCTGCTGGCCGCTCGCGAGATCGGCGTGCGCACCGACCGCATCAAGATCGCTGCCTTCATGATCTGTGGCGGCCTGGCCGCGTTGACCGGTCTGATCACGGCCACCGTGACGGGCTCTGCGGCTCCCGATACTGGGGGCAGCACACTGACCTTGCTCGCCATTGCCGCCGCTGTGATCGGCGGCACCGCGCTTACGGGTGGAACCGGTACAGTGATCGGTGCGTTGATCGGCGCCTTCGTGATTGCCTGCCTCAACAACGGCCTGGTGCTGCTGGGCGCTCAAGCCACGGAGTCCAACATTTACCTTGGTCTGGCGATCCTCGGTGCCATGATCATCAATGTTCAGCTCGATGCTGTACGTGTGCGGAGGAAACGCTGATGGTCGATGCTGCTCCTCCGATCATCGAAGTCGAACATGTGAGCAAGAGCTTTGGCGCCGTCACCGCGCTGCGCGATGTAAGCCTCAGCCTGCATCGCGGCGAGGTGCTCGGGCTGGTGGGGGACAACGGCGCGGGCAAGTCGACGCTGATCAAGATCCTCTGTGGTTTTCACAAGCCTGATAGCGGTACCTATACATTCGACGGCAAGCCGATCCACCTGAGCTCGCCGATCGAGGCGCGCGCCATGGGTATCCAAACCGTGTACCAGGACCTGGCGCTGGTCAATGATCTGAGCGTCTATCACAACATGTTTCTGGGCAGGGAACGAAAGAAGCGGTTTTTGGGCATCCCGTTGCTCGACAACCGATTGATGCGCCAGCTCACAATCGAGTATCTGAGCAATCTTGGGATCCGCGTTCCCAATGTCAACAATACGGTCTCGATGCTCTCCGGTGGTCAGCGCCAGAGCATCGCCGTGGCCCGTTCCATTTATTCCAACCCCACCGTGCTGATCATGGACGAACCGCTCGCCGCGCTCGGCGTGCGCGAAAGCCGGCTCGTCCTGGATCTGGTGCTCGAGTTGAAGCAGCGCGGCGATATCTCGATCATTCTCATTGCCCACAATTATGCCCAGGTGTTCGAGGTTTGCGATCGCATCAACTTCCTCAGCGGTGGCGAGATCGTCTATGACGCGCGCACTGCCGACACCACGGTCACCGACTTGATCAATTTGGTGACTCGAGGGTATAAGGCCGATACGCCCGATCCAAGGGCTGCGGCCGCCGTTCGCGAGCTTGCCTGATCGGTCCCGTTTCCTGGAATGGAGCAAAGCGGATCATCTTGGGGGCGCAACGTCTCGATCGTACGAACAAGCTGATTTATCGGCTCGATCGGTCGGCGGTGGCGCTTGCGCGGTCAGGCGGTTGTGAAAAATCAAGCTGCTACCATAGTAACGACTCGTTTGAAACTTTGACTCGGAG
>JBBQPB010000145.1:0-5861 GCA_038331435.1 Thermomicrobiales bacterium
GGCCCCTAACAGACCCGGTCGCAGCGTACAATCCGATGCCTAATTGCGCAGTCACGGGTCGCCGCTTATAGTCAGTTGGCGATCCGCCATTTTGTGGGCGAAGCAGAACGACAGGTAAGCGCCACGAGCACGTCGACCATCACCACCTTCGAACAAACCGAAACGATTGTCACCGGGCAACCAGTGGCCGCAGTCGAGTCCGGCTCTGCTGCGGATATCGGGCCGGCCCGCGGTCCCCTTTCGGTCGTCATTCCGGTGATGAACGAAGAAGGCAATCTGCCTAAGCTGCATCATCGGCTCAGTAGCGTGCTTGCCACCACCGGGGTCGATTGGGAGATTCTGTTTATTGACGACGGTTCGAGCGACGGAACCTGGCGCGAAATCACCCGCCTTCGTTCACTCGATCCCCATGTGATCGCCATTCAGCACCGGCGCAATTTCGGCAAAGCGCAGGCGCTGGCGAACGGGTTCGCACTGGCGCGCGGCAACACCATCATCACCATGGACGGCGACCTGCAGGACGACCCTGACGAGATCCCCCGTATGCTGGAAACGCTGAATCAGGGATACGATCTTGTTTCAGGATGGAAGCAGCGTCGACAGGATCCGTGGGGCAAGACCGCGCCGAGCAAGCTGTTCAATTGGACGGTTCGCACCGTCACCGGCGTGCAGTTGCACGATTTCAATTGCGGCTTCAAGGCATACCGCAGCGAAGTGACTGAGACGATTCGCGTGTATGGTGAACTGCACCGATTTACGCCGGTACTGGCATCAGCCGAAGGATTTCGCATCGCCGAGCTTCCGGTCAAGCATCATGCCCGTTCCTGGGGGAAATCGAAGTACGGGCTCAAGCGGCTCTTCAAGGGTTTTCTCGATCTCATCACCGTCTTCTTTCTAACCAACTATCGCCAACGTCCCATGCACCTCTTTGGCATCCCCGGCATCATCTCGGTGGCGCTCGGCGTGCTGATGGGAATGAAGCTCTCCTGGGATCGGTTGGCGAACAATGAGACGATTGGCACTCGTCCGCTCCTGCTTCTCTCTGTGTTGCTGATCGTCGTAGGGGTGCAGTTCTTCGGGCTGGGACTGCTGGGTGAATTCCTGGTGCAGGAATCGCACCGGCCCAAGCCGGAACCGGCTCGCTTCTTGCGCCGCACGCTTGGCGTCGGCCCCGGCTTCGATGGTGCCACGTCGCATTTGACGGATCGCGGCGAACGCCTCGCTTCCACCAGTTAGCCGAGCACGCCTCACATGATGCAACGGGTGCTCAAGCGCCTTACCTCGATTCCCACTCCGGTTATCTTCGGCTTTTCCCTTGCAATGGCTCTGCTCCTGCTGTGGCAGCAGAATGCGCTGTCCAGTATTCGTCCAGCCATTCAGAACGCAGATCCGTGGATCATCGCGGCGGGCCTGTTGCTCTATCTGGCGGGTCTGGCGTTGCTTTGCGTTCGCTGGAATCTGCTGGTCATGATGGTCAACGGTGCTACCCGGCAATTGCGCGCTTCAGAAGCTTTCATCACCTCGGTCGCAGTCAACTATGCAGCGCCGCTGAGTCTGGCTCTTCCCAGCCGCGCGTATCTGACCAAACGCGCGCTCGGACTCGGAACCGCGGAGACTGCCTCGATTACCTTTTGGGAGGTCGCTTCCGATCTCGCCGTGCTGGCAGTCGGCACGATGCTCTGGATCCTGGTCGGCGGATGGCGCGGACAAGGCGTCGCAGTCGACGGCCGTATCGTTGGGCTGGGAGCCGTTCTCGTGCTCGGTGGATTGCTCGCGGTCGGCATTGCCATCAAACGGGCGGCCCGATTGCGTTCTATTGTCTTCAAGATGAAGACGCACTTCACCGAGGCGCTCAAGCACCCAGCCAGACGGCCGCGGTATTCAATCATGGCGCTGGCGGTGACGGTTATCTACTGGATCGCGCAGGGCGGCGTGCTCTTCTTACTGCTCAAGGCGCTCGACGGCGAGTCCCCATCGATTTCGCTGGTGCTCGGATTGACCACGTTGCCGATCCTGGTCGGCATGCTGAGTCCGGTTCCGGGCGGCGCAGGCGTTCGGGAAGCTCTGATGATCGCGGTCGCCAGCGTGCACGGCGCGAACGAAGCCAATGTCTTGCTGGCCGGGATCACGTATCGCATCGCCCTGTTCGCCGCAATTCCCATTCTTTACGGCATCATTCGCGTGCTGATCTCACTAAGCGACCGCCGCCAAGGGCATGACAGAATCCCGGAGCAAGACGGTCTGCCCATCGACGGCTGACCGCGTTATTGAGGAGAGATGACACCCCCGTGACCGCTATCGACACGTCGACTATCGACGCGCTGGATACCAGCAATTACGCGAAACACAGCTCGACGAACCCGGTGCAGCGAAAGCTGATCGACCGATTCCATCATGTGTTGCTTGGTAAGATCGGCGAGCTGTCGCCAGAGTCGTTTCTCGACGCCGGATGCGGCGAGGGCTTCGTCTCCAACTTGCTGATCGAACGCTTTCCAGGACTCGACGTGAGCGCGTTCGATTACAATCCGTCGTCAGTCACACTCGCGCAAGACCGCAATCCCACTGTCGAATGCCGGGTGGCGAGTATCTATGAGGTGCCCTGGGACGACAATTCGTTCGATGCGGTTGGCTGCTTCGAAGTGATGGAGCACCTTTACGAGCCCACCCAAGCATTGCGGGAGCTCGCCCGTGTTTCGCGCAACTATCTGATCCTGAGCGTTCCGCACGAGCCCTGGTTCTGTTTCTCCAATGCCACCCGCGGCAAGAATCTCGACATTCGCCCCCGCGGCAGTGATCCTGACCATCGCCAGTTCTGGACCCGTGCCGCTTTCGGCCGCTTCGTGAGTCAAGTCGCCGATGTGGAGTGGCTTGGTGGATCGTTGCCGTGGACCATCTGCGTCGCGCGAGTTCGCTAGACGACGCCCCGGTTTCGCATCCCAGGTAACGGAGAAGAGTCTGACTCCTTGCCTGTCGCGCCATGGGCTCGCTCGTGTATGCTAGGGACACGCCGCTCAAGCGATGTCCCCTGCTGGGTGCACGATGCCAACATTTTCCTCCCACCACCTGCAAAGCCACGCGCAAGGACCCCAGAAAACCTGTCCCGATTGCGGGCAGACGATCCCGTCCCGCCTGACATTTTGCCCAAATTGCTCGACCGATCTGCGCGGGGTGCCGGTAAACGTGCGCACCGTGATCGATAATCGCACCCAGTTCCAGATTCCGACCTTCTTGCTTTCCGAGAAGATTGGCCGCCGATTCGATGAAGAAGGCATCGGTACGGGACTGATCTGGGTTGGATTGGTGCTGATTGCCCTCCCCGTGGCCAGCTCGAACCTCTCGCCACTTGCCTTGGGCGCCTGGGTGACAGGTTGCGTGCTGACCGCCTTTGGTATCGTCCGGACACGGCGCGATGGGCAATCGATGATGCGCGCAGGCGCGTTGACCGCTGCGGCGGGTGTATTGACACTGGCGGTTATAGGAAATCACATTCTGCGCCACGATCAGGCTCCGGCGATTGTCGATCCCGAGCTTGCCGCTCTGAGCCTGACTCCCAGCAGCGAAGCAGGAGAAATCGACGACTCGCTGGCAACGATCCTGACCGGCTCGAGCCCGATGTTCCGCGGCGCGCCGGCCCACACTGGTGTATTGGCCGGCCCGGTGCTGGATGGGAGTCCCTATCGCCGTTGGCGGTATGACACTGGCGAAGACCTGCGATCGACTCCGGCGATCTCGGGCGCTGTTGCCTACTTCGGCACACGAGACGGCTATCTGGTCGCACTCGATCTTCTGACCCAAAAACCGAAATGGGCGTTCGATCTCGGCGGCTATCCGGTCCGCGCATCCCCGGCGATCGACGGGCGCACGGTCTTCATCGGCGCCGGGTTCAACGTGTTCGCCATCGATGCCGACACAGGCGTGCAACGCTGGAAAACGAAGATGGACTACGCTGGCGAGTCATCGCCGACTGTTGCCAATGGCAGGGTCTACATCGCCAGCAAGGAAAACCATCTCTACGCACTCGACGCAACGTCGGGTGCGCAGCTCTGGTTCTACAAGACCGACGGATTGCTCTTCGGTTCCCCATCGGTCACCGACGGAGCGGTGCTGATCGGTGGGGACGATGGCGATCTCTTCTCCATTGCCCCGGAGAACGGTCATCTGAACTGGAAGATCACGTTGGATTCCGCAATCTATTCCACACCGGCAATCGCAGACGGCCGTGTATTCGTGACAACCAAAGCGCAAACGATTTCGGCCATCGATTTGAAATCAGGAGCGCTGATCTGGAGCTATCCGGTCGGCGGGTCGTCTTCCCCCGCGGTCGCCGGCGGTATGGTGTTCGTCGGAAGTGACGACGGCGCGCTCTATGCCATCGATGCGGAAAAAGGAGGTACGCCGCTCTGGCTCTTTGCCACGGGGAGTCCGTCTGTTCAATCGCCAGTTGTAGCGGGCGACGAGGTTTTCGTTGCTGCTGGGCCGATGCTGATCAGTCTCGCGCGCGCAACGGGGGAGGTCGTTTGGCAGTACCCGGTTGGCGACAATGTCACCACCGAGCCGGTGATCCTCGACGGGTATCTCTATGTCGGCGACAAGAACGGTTACTTCTCCGCGATAACCGGTGATTCCTCGCTGGCAACCCCCGATTCAGGAACCGGTGGCGCCTCAGGCGGAAAACCCGCATCGACGTAGCGGAGGCCATTCACGACGCTGCCGGGGCGATTTCGGTTTCCCCTCAGGGCTACAAGACGCCAGACGAGCAAAACACGCTGGCTCCAGAAAAGCCAGCGCGTTTTGCAGAATGTTGTATCGGAGACTACCGCAGTTTGAGCGCCTTCCACGGATCCGGCATCTGCGAGACCGGGACCTCGATCAGGGCGGGTTCGTCGGCGCGGATGGCGTCGGCGAGTGCTTGTGCAAGCTGATCGGGAGACTCGGCCCGGCGGCCAGTAATGCCAAAGGATTCCGCCAGCTTCACGTAGTCGGGGTTGACCAGGTCGGACGCGATTTGGCGTCCTCCCATATCAACCTGCTGAATCCGCTTGACGTTGCCATAGGCGTTGTCGTTGAACACAATCGTGATCAAGCCGATGTTGTGTTGCACCAGTGTGGAAAGCTCGTTGAGGGTAAAGCCGAAGCCGCCGTCGCCGTTCATGGAAACGACTGGCACATCCGGTTTACCAACCTTTGCGCCCATGGCCAGGGTGAACCCAAATCCGAGCGTTCCCTGGTAACCACAACCCAGATAGGTGTTCGGTCGGTAAACGGGATAGCCAAGATTCGACCAATAACCGAGCTGGGTCATTTCGCCGACCAGGACACCCTCCTCCGGAAGGGTCTGGCGAATCGCTTTCGCGTAGCCAGCCTGCGGCTCGATCGACTCGATTTGCTTCTGCAGTCCAGCTTTCAAGGCACGAAGGTTGGCTAGCTTTTCCACGTCGACCGTGCGATCAGGCGATACGGCATCAACCAGCGCGGCGAGCGCGGCCCTGGCGTCGGCTTCGATCTCGATGGTCGCGCGGCCGTTGCGTACGATTTCCTCGGGATCGATGTCGATGCGAATCAGGGTCTGATCAGGGCTAAGTTCGATGGGATCGCTGACCGGACCGAGGAAGCGAGTACCAACCGCGAGAATAACGTCAGCCTGGGGCCGGAGAGCTTTGTCAGCAAGCTGACCGACCGAGAGATCGTCGCGGTCGTCGATCACGCCCTTGCCATTGCGGGAAACGATGACCGGCGCCTGAAGCATGCGCGCGAGCTCGAGCAGCTCGACGCCGGCATTCGCGCCGAGGGCGCCGCCGCCGGCGTAGATGAGCGGATTCTTGGCACCGTTCAGAGCTTTGGCTGTCTTCGCGATCAGATCG